>NZ_PSUG01000033.1:0-41864 GCF_002931755.1 Rathayibacter sp. AY2B3
AACCGACGCAGCGCCGGTTGTGAGTTGCAGCTGGGAGTAGTGCGTCCACACGGTTCCATCGAAGACGACTGGCATAACAGCCATCCTCCTCGACGTTCCAAGCGTCGCGTCCCATATGGGGATCGGTCAACGGTTCACCGGCGCTGGCGGTGCGCGCCGATCCAGAAAAGCAGCACTCCGACGATCGCCGCGACGACTCCGAGTGCCATCGTTCACCGGTGTGGATCCGACCCGGGTGGCCCAGTGCGCTCCTGCCGTTCACTCACTGGTCCGAGAGTGATGTTGTGCAGACACTGTCGCTCAAGACTTCCGCCGTGATCGCGGGCGCCATCACTCTCCTCGCCCTTGTCGCGGGCGTCTTCCTCGACGGATTCACGTTCGCATGCAACGAGTCCCTTCCGCCTCAGTGCACGGGGTTCTACGTCGCGTGGCCGGCTTTGTGCTCTGTCGCCCTCGCGACCCTCGTACTCCTGATCGTAGCGATGCGCCTCAGCACGCGCTCCCACGCTCGAGGGAGGTCGCTGCTGCTCGCCTTGGGCGTAGTCGGCGCCGTCACAAGCTGGGTTCTGGCTCTGCGTACCGCCGTGATCGTCGGTTGAGCAGCACACGGCACGGTTGCACGATCATGTGTTCCGTAGGTGAATCGTCCACCGGAGCGAGCGGGGGTGCGACAGTGGCCTTCGCTTCGACCGCGCGGACCTATCTCAGGTTCTCCTTCGAGTCCTATGGTGAGCCCATGACGCGACTTACGAAGTCAGGCCCGTTCGTTGGATGGACAGTCGCATCGCTTGGCGCTGCTGCTGTCGCCGCGTTCTTGGTGCACTGGAGCTCGTGCTTCAGTGGCCTAGATGAGGGCTGCTACAGCGCCACGCAGTCGGACTTCACGTGGATCACCACGACGATCCTCTGGACCGTCGTTTTCCCGCTCGTGATACTCGGCGCGTTCGTCCTCTCACCCGGACGACCCGTCACGCTGATCGGTGTGGGGCTCCTCATGGTCATCAACCCGCTCACCGACCCCGGAGCGTTCTTCCTCCCGTGGGATGTCGCGGACACCTTGCCCTTCACTGGAGTCCCTACGTCGCTGGCTGCTGTCACTGCGGGTCTCCTCCTCACCAGGTCCTCACTCCGAGCCCGCCAGCCAGATCACGGCCGAGTCGCGCGACCGGCACCCGCTGGCATCGTCCACTGACGCTTCGATCTGCCTAACGGCGTCCCTTAAGGGGATCGCGGGGGACCTGCGGAAGGATCAGCTCGTGTTGCCAGATGCCGAGCTAGCCGCAGCGCTCGAGGCGGTCGGGATGCGGCGGCGTTTTCCGGCGCCGGAGTACGGCTACCGGATTGACGATGTGCGGCTGGTCGCGGGTCTGCTCGACCTGCGGCTTGTTCAGGTCAGCGGTCAGACGGCTCGGATCAGGATCGCGTTGCCGTCGTCGGGAAGTGACCAGCCCTGGATCTACGCCGCCCCGCGAGACGCTGCGGACTGGACCTCGCAGCTGCTCGTGTGGATCGATGAAGAAGTGGAGACCGGTGGGCTCTCTGATGGACGACTCCGAGTTGAGGAGGCCGGCGTGACCTACGTGGTTGTCGCGCCCTACGGCTGGCGGAGGGCCAGCGAGGCAGAGCACGAGCGGCTGCTTGGCGTGACTCACCCGTAGTAGGCGTACTTCCGCGACTCGGAGGGGCGGATCAATCCCGGTGATCCGACCGTCCCGTGAGGGGATCGTCCAGCGGGACCATCCGAGGAGCTGTAGATGTCAGCGGGTGTGAGCGTCCGCGGCCGCAGTGGTATGGAAGAGACGGCGTGCGCTCAGGGTGAAGGCTCCGACGTAGAGGAGGAGGGCGAGCGCGATGGTTGCGATCAGGTTCGCCGGTCCGCTTCCAGCTTCGCCCGAGAGGAGGGCCGCGATCCCGGCGTCCAGCTGGAGGAGCCCACCTGTGGCGTATCCGATCAACGGCACCACCATCAGGCAGAGGGCGACGACCGCCGCGACCAGGCCGACGAGCGGTGCGATCGCGCGTTGCGAGACTCGGTGGCCGCGCTTCAGGAGCCGAGCGACAGCGAATGTGGCCAGCCCGATGAGCACACCTTCGATCAGGGCGGACGGAATGAGGTAGACCGCGAAGAACGCGACTGTTCCTGGGGGATTTTCCCCAATCCCGTCCTGCGCGAGCTGCTGGGTAGTCAGCACATACAGCTCGACCAGGTGGAGAGCGGTGAGGATCACCGTCGTGACGACGGCGACTGCGACGAAGGGGAGTGGCGCCCAATGGCGCAGTACTGACACTCGGCCAGTCTGGCTCAACCCTGCACCCCTGATGGCGTGACACGGAGTCGGGGAGAGAGTCGGCGTACCGGCCGTCCCGTAAGGGAATCGGTCAGCGCTTCACTTGGATTCGGCTGAGTAGGTGCGTGCCGCCCAGCTTGGCCAGTAACTCTCGGCGGCGTCTAGGTCGATGCCGCGAAGACGGATGAGGCAGACGTCCTGGTCGCTGCGGGTAACTACCCAGAGGCTATGGGGCCGGCCGTGAGCTCGCTTCGGGATCCAGGCCAGCACCTCGTCGAGGTCGGTTTCTGAGAGCTCCCACTCTTGGTTCGACGTGCCGTCTTCGGACCAGAAGTGGACGCGGTACGTCGGATCGTCGACCTGCAAGGTTTGGTCGCGCGGATCGTGCAGCTCTGCTTTCATGCGCCCACTGTAACTATCGGGGTGCTCGAGGCCGTCCCGTATGGGGATCCTAAACCGGTCACCTATAGCGGCGTTTCTCGCGGCGTCGTTGCGCTCCTCAGCGCGTGTGTTCTCGCGGCACTGTGCGACTGGGCTACTCCGCGTCGTCGCTAGCAGTGTCGCCCCGGCCGCTTGCAAGAGGTCTGTAGCTGGGCAGAGGGGTGGAGCTCGCATCGAACCCCTCAGGGCGATCGTCTCCGTGATCCGCGGTCTCGCGGTCGGCTTCCATGCGCTGCCGCCGTGCCTGCTCCTCGGCCACGGCAAAATCGATGAGCCTCTTCGATCCGTACATACGACCACCTCATTCCTCGGAGTGGCGAGCGTATCGACCTCGGCTGGGGAAGGCGTCATCCCGGTACACACGACCGCTGCCCGCGGTTCCCGCCGCAGCCGACGTCGCCCGTGCCCCAGGTCGCTTACCGGCATTCGCTGCAGCGTGTTCCGTATGGGGATCGGTGACCGGTACACGCAGACGCGACATCGAGCGCCGCGAAAATCCGCGGTGCTGAGTGTCCCGTTAGACCCGTCCGGTGATTTGTTCGGTTGGGGGGTGTCAAACGGGATACTGGTCCAATGGCTGAGCTGATCGGATACGCCCGCGTCTCGACGGACAAGCAGGACGCGCAGGCGCAGCGTGACGCGCTGCTCGCGGCCGGTGTGCCGGCGGAGCGGATCTACGTCGACGCCGGCCTCACCGGCAGCAACCGCGAGCGGCCCGCGCTGCGCGAGGCCCTGGCCGCGTGCGACGCTGGCTCGACTCTGTTCGTGACGAAGCTCGACCGCCTCGCCCGTTCGATCACCGATGCGCGCGACATCGTGGACGAGCTCACGCGCAGGGGAGTGCGCCTGAACATCGGCGGGTCGCTGCACGACCCGAACGACCCGATCGGGCGGCTGCTGTTCAACGTGCTGGCGATGATCGCGGAGTTCGAGGGCGACCTGATCCGCGCGCGCACGAAGGAGGGCATGCGGGTCGCCAAGGCGAAGGGCCGGCTGCGCGGCCGCGCGCCGAAGCTCTCCCCGAAGATCGAGGCGCACCTGGTCGCGGAGTACCGCTCCGGGAACTACACCGTCGCGGAGCTGTCGGAGCAGTTCGGTGTGACGCGCTCGACGGTCTACCGAGCAGTCGAGCGGGCGACCGTCTCGGAGTTCCGCGCGGTGGACGTCACGCTCCCGCTTCCCGCAGCGGAGTAGCCCTCAGCCGCGAGTGACCAAATGGGCATCTAAAGCGGCGTGTCGCGTCGCGCTAATCACAGCCACAGCTCTACGTTAATCACATGGCTACGACGCGGCGTCCCCGAGGAACGATGGTGGAACCCACCAACGTTGCCTGGACCGTCGAGAAGCAGGCGCGCGATCGCTTCAACGACATGGCGTCGCACGCCAACGTGTCGTCGGCGGTGTTCTTCGAGCGCCTGGTCGAGCACGTGCAAAGCGAGTTGACCGACGAGGGTGTTCCCTCGTGGTGGCCGTCGCAGCCGACCCTTCTTTCCGATGAGGAGCTGCCCATCGACACCCGTTAACGCATTAGGCCCGTCGCTCTCGCGACGGGCCTAGAAGCCTTGGCTTCCCACCTCGCACAGTTTGGCGACTCAGAGGTGTGAAGCAGTCCCACCCAAGAACCGGTTACCAGCCGGGCCTTCGGTGTACCCGCCGGAACGTACCCGGAAGGAATGACCACATCGTAACAGCGGAGTTCGTCTCCGTGCACTCCCGACCCACCCTTTTTTCAGGGGAGCGGTCGGTCGAGCTTGCATCCGAGACGTCACAGGCGGCCGCGTCGCGGCCGAACAAATCGCGGTCGGGCTCGTGGAGCCCCGAGCCGGCACCGGGCGCCTACGCGCCGCTGCCGTGCTGGACGTCCGGTAGCGCGTGGTTCGACGCCGTGTTGGACGCCCTGGCAACGCCCGAGGGCGAAGCCGTGCGAGCGGCTGTGAAGGTCGCACCGCACACGCTGCTGCTGGTCGCTCAGGAGGACATGCGCTCGGCCGACGTCGGTACGGGACGCGGCGTCACGACAGCGCACCAGACGGTCGCGGATCGCCTGGGCATGTGCAAGAGGACCGTGCAGCGCGCCCGAGAGATCCTGCTGCTGTTGGGCCTCGCCGCAGTCGTCATCGAGGGCCGTTACCTGTGCGGAGGTGAGCGCGTTGCCGCGCAGCTCGCGCACGGTGGCCGCCAGCTCCGCATGGCTTCCACGCGCGCGCTCGTGATGCCCCGTGCGGCTGCCCTACGCGCCGCGTGCGCGGCGCCGGCTCCGGTTCCGTCCCGCGTCTCGCAGGGCGGCCGGATCACCCGATCTGTGGAGAATGTCCACCTACCCCGTAGGCGCCACGTTCCTCCTACAGCTCCAGTTAAGAAGATCCCACCAACGCGCGGTGGACCGCGCTTGGAAGCCGCTTCGCGGCAGCCCAAACGAGGAAGTAACACACGGCGCAGCTCGATCGGTCGGCCGGCGGTTCCGAGACCCATTGAACTTCAACGCTTCGCCGCTGCGCTGGCTCAGCGCATCCCTTGGCTTGCTCGCGGTGTGCACGTCGGTCACGTGGTTGGGATGCTCGAGCGGTCAGGGATCGACGTCTCCGAGTGGAGCGTCGAGGGGCTGATGTGCGCTATCACTGCCTGGCTGACGCGGGACGGTCGCCGCGTGCCGGACACGTTCACCAGTCGCAACGCTCTCGGGTTCTACGGCTGGGCGATCCGCCAGGTCATCACCGAGCACTCGCGGTTCGACCAGGCTCGTCGTGACGCTGCGGCGGAGCGGGCCGCTGACCAGCAGCGACGCGCCGCCGAGCGAGCCGCAGAGGCTGCACGGCTGGCGAACATCGACCAGGACGAAGTGGATCGGGTGATCGCTCAGATGAAGCGCGATCAGCACGAGTACGAGCGGGCAGCTCGGGAGCGCGAGGCGGCACGCAAGCGCGCCGCCGCCGAGGCTCGCGAGGAACTTGCGATCCGTACCGCGGAGCTACGATCACGGGGCTGAGCACGCACCGAGGCCATCCATCCGATAAGCGGCGCGATGCCGGAGATGGGCAGCCGTCAGGAGTGCCCCGCAGGGGCATCCCGAAGGGACGCGGAGCGCTCTTGACGGGTGATCAGCGTAGGCAAGAGTGAAGCGTCGGATGGACGGCCGGACCGCAGCCGGCGCGATCAGCCCGGGAACGAAGAAGCCCCCGCGAGCTGTGCTCGAGCGGGGGGCTCCGACGCGAGCGAGGGGGTCGCTGCGTCACGGTCGACGTTACGTGTTCCGTCCTACCGCGGTGGGGGCTTGCGGGACCGACGAAGGCGATCGTCCGGTCGCTCAGGCTGCGTCGTCAGTCGATTCCGTAGCGCTGTTTTCCGTCGAGTCGCCGGGAGCGCTGTCGCTCCCCGGTGAGCGACGCGAACGAGGTGCACGGCCGCGGGACTGGTCGGGCCGCGGCACTCCGGCTGCGCGGAGTTCCTTCTCGGACCACCCGGTAGCGAGCGCATCGGCCCACGCCCTCGTGTGCCGACTTTGCGCGTCAGTGAGAGCCGCGCGTGCAGTGTCAGTGTCGTTCGCGGCGGTGACGATCGTGCGCACCGCTGCGACTCTCTTCTCGACACTCGCTTCGAGCAGCCGGCGTGCGGCGTCGGCGGCGTCCTCTGGGTTCCTCGTGTTGTCGCTCATGGGATCAGGCTACATGCCCAAATGGGCATCCGGAAGGCGCCGCAGCGTCGCCCATCCGGAGGCTGTTCCTTCCCGCGACGGGTACCCGTTCGTGGAGCCGCTTTGCTGCACCATCGCTACGCTCGGACAGAGCGGTTTGTGGAGCAAGCTGTCCGTTTACCGCTGGTAAATGGCTTGCCGGGCTGGCGCTGCGCTGGCTCCGGGTGCACACTAGAGGTGTGGTCCCCGCCGGGTGGCGGGTTCGCTGCGCTGGCAAGGGAAGGGCGGGTGGTTCGAGTGTCGGAGTCGACTCCTCGACGGTTGTTCGCTCGGAAAAGGCGCGAGAACGCACCCGAGGGGGCACGCGAGAAGTACTACCGCGTGTACGTCACCGCCGAAGAAGATGCGGCGTTGCAGGCTCGCGCAGTTGTGGCCGGCGACATCACGGTTCCGCGACTCTTGTTCGAGTCTGCGATGAACGCGCAGGTCCGCACGGACGCCGAGTGGAAGAGCGCAGTGGCCGAGCTGATGCAGGTTCGCGCTGACCTTGGCGGCATGGCTCGTAACCTCAACCAGCTCGCGCGGTTCGCGAACACCGAGGGGCAGTTCCCCGCACAGGTCGAGGAGTTCCGAGCGCAGTTCGCGGCACTTGTCCCGCAAATCAGCGCAGCGTGCCGTGCGGTGGCCGGCAAGTGATTCCTAACGTCACCTACGGCTCGCAGATGGGCGGGCTGATGACCTATCTCGCTGGCCCCGGTCGCTCGAACGAGCACACCGAGCAGCACCTGGTCGCTGGCGACTCCGCGATCATGGCGCTGTACGGCTACGAGGTGCTGGACCGCGACGCAGCTCTCGCGATCGCACGCGATCTTGACGAGCCGGCCGAGGTGTACGGCACGAAGGTCATGCGGTCCGTGAAGCAGTTCGACCGTGCGACGGGAGAGCCGATCCTGGATCCGTCGACGGGCAAGCAGGCCGTCGTGAAGCAGGACGCGCACGTGTGGCACTGCTCGCTCTCTCTCAGTGCCGAAGAGGGCACGCTGACGGATGAGAAGTGGGGAGCGATCGCCACCGATTTCGTGCAGCGCATGGGGTTCGCCGGCGACGACATCGGGAAGGCGAACGCGCGATGGGTCGCGGTTCGTCATGGCGCGTCGAAGAACGGCAACGACCACATCCACATCGCCGTCTCCCTCGTGCGCGAGGACGGGACGAAGGCGCACATCCCCTACGACAAGCGGCTCGCTCAGAAGGTCAGCCGTGAGCTGGAACGCGATCACGGTCTGACGCAGCTGCACCCCGAGGGGCGTGAGCTCGGAGAGCGCGGGATCGTCCCCGGAGCCCGCGAGGCGGCCCGCACACGCAACGCGGTTGAGCCCGACGTGCGCCGCCTCGAGCGCAGCGTCCGCGCTGCTGCATCGTCCAGCGTCGATGAGGGCGAGTTCGTGCGTCGGATGCGTCAAGAGGGGCTGCTGGTGCGCCCGCGTTTCGCGGTGGGCCGCAACGACGTCGTGCAGGGCTACAGCGTGGCGCTGCGCCCCGAGAAGGACGAGCCCGTGCGCTGGCACGGCGGCGGGACCCTCGCGCGCGACCTGACCCTCCCGCGACTGCGCGAGGGGTGGCCGGACGAGCCGTTGAAGGCGACAGAAGCGGCCGAGGAATGGCGCGCGACGTCGAAGAACCCGTGGCGCTATCAGCCGGTGAACCCGGGCCGCGAGGTTGCCGAGCCCTCGCCCGATCTGTTCGCGAAGTACGCCGCCGACATGGACCGGTTGCACCAGTACATCAACTCCGTCGACCCGTCCGACCGGTCGACGTGGGCACACGTGGCGCGTGAGACGGCCGGCGCCTACGCCGCGTGGTCGAGGCGCATGGAACCCACCCCCGGACCGCTCGCGGACGCTGCGCGATTGCTCGCGCGGTCGGCACACCTGCGCGCCCACGAGACGCGACCGCGACCCGCAGCGATGCCCTCGAGCGCGCACACCACTGCGCTGATCCTGGCGGCCGCCGGCAAGAAGAAGAACGCGGCCGCTGAGCTGCTGCTGCTGCACCAGCTCGCCCGCATGACTCACGCGATCGCTTCGGCGCACAAGGCCGCCGGAGACGCACGTCGGATGAGCGAGCTGTCACAGACGCTCCGCGGTCAGTTGACCGCAGTGCGAGACAGCTACACGAAGCAGGACACCGCGAACAAGGCCGAGGCGTGGGAGGCCCAGCGGGCCGCTCTGCCGCCCGAGCTGCGGCAGTCGCGCGAGGCGGTCGCCGCGTCGTTCCCGACCGGGAGCCCGGTGCCGACCAAGCTCACGCCGCGCGAGCAGGAGAGCGCCGACGCGCTCCTCGCCAAGCGCGCCCGAGACGCCCGCGAGAAGCCCGGTCACGACCGCGGCGGACTCGACCGATAACCAGGCACGACAGCCATAGGGGGAGGAAGTCATGAGTGACGATGAGGTCGGCCAGGAGGTCGGTCAGAACGTTCGAGTAGCACTGACGATCGCGATGCAGATGGGCGAGAAGTTCGCCCGCCTGCGGGAGGAGTTGGCGCGCGACGCGCAGGCTCGATCGGCAGCTCAGGCGCGCGAGCTCGCTGCGCGGTTCGACGCCGAGCGGGGTGCCGCACGAGCAACGTTGCAGGTCGTGGACCGGCCGGAGTGGTGGGATCGCGCGAGCATCCAGGACGTCGCCCGAGTCGCGGAGACGGCTCAGGCGTGGAAGGGCCAGGACCCCATCGCGGAGCGTGCCGCGGCCGTCGTGCAGCGCGAGGTGATGGAGCGCTACGGCGTCGACACTGCCGTCCTGCGCGACGCCGCCACCCGCGGAAAGTCCGAGCTGGATCTGGCGAAGGAATGGGCGGCCACGTCTGCGCCGGAGCACTACCACCGCCACCACGAGGACCGTCTCACCATGCAGGTCGGGGACCGCACGGAGCCGGACACCGGCGCGCAGCGCGCCCTCATCACCGACTACCGCGCCGCTCTCGCCGGCGACGTCGCGACTGTCGAGCTGTCGGTGGCCGAGGAGTGGAAGCGGGACACGGACCCCGCCGGGTTCCAGGGATACCGCGTCCAGACGTCGATCGACTGGAACGACGCCGGCCAGGTGTCCACGCCGGACCCCGCGACCGTCGCAGCCGCTCGTGCTGCACTGGTCGAGGAGTGGAAGGACGCTGTTGCTCCCGAGCGCGCGCGTGCCGGCACCGAACTGACCGAGGCGCAGGTGCTCATCGCTGAGGCGGACCGGCTCGACCGCGCCAACGACGCCCGATCCGACGCAGCAGCTCGAGAGGTTCCCGGCGCGGCCGACGTCGACAACGGCCAGGCCGTCATGGCTGCCGAGCTGGAAGCGCGCGCCAACGACTACGACCGCGATGCCGCCGCCGGCGGCACCGAGCACGCGAGCCCGGACGAGCTGCGCGAGCTCGCAGCCGACGCCCGGGCGCAGGCGCAGCTCTACCGCGACACCGCCCCCGCCGAGCGCCAGGACGCCGCTCAGAGCGCCAACGGCACCTCAGGCGACCCCACGACCCCGGCGTCCGATCCTCGTGCGTCAGCGGCGCGCGAGGCGGGCGAGGTGGCCTACGACAGCTCGGAGCGTCGACAGGCCACCGTTCACGCGATGGAGTCCAAGGGAGTCCCGCCGCACCTGATCGAAGCGCGGATGAGCGCTGACAGCGCCCACGCGACCCCGGCCAGCTCCGCGGTGACCTCGAAGGCGGCCACGAGCACCGTCCCGTCGACGCGGCGCACCCGCGGCCGCGGCCAGGGCGCCGACCGTGGGGACCTCAGCAGGTAACCGCCACCACGCGCGAAGAAGGGGAGCACCGACTGGTGCTCCCCTTCTTCTTTGCCGTTCAGGCGTTGGTGCCCGCAGGCTCTCCGTCGGTCGTCCGCTCGGTGTAGAGCGGCGGCTGACGGTCGGGCTCGAACAGGCCCTCGACGGGACGCTCGTAGGGCAGAGGTTCCCCGACCCGGTTCTCGTCCTGCGAGTCCGCGAACGGCCCGTCTGGGGAGAGCAGAGCGGTCATGTGCGGATCGCAGTGGTTGATCCACCAGGTGCTCATCCCGGCTTTCTCGTCGGCTCTGGCGGCCTCCCACGCTCGCCACAGGGCCTCGATGCGCTGCTGCGCCTCCGCGCTCGACCACCAGGCGGCTTTCCAGCGCAGTCCGCTGCCGGAGCCACCCCGGATGACGCGGCGCCGGTAGGTGCCGATCAGCTGCTTGCGCACGAACTCATCCGCTGACCCAAAGAACGTCGTCGGCTCCTCCTCTGCGCCCTCGTAGGGTCCCGGGGTGAGGTCGTCGTCGTCCACGCCGCCGTAGATGTCGCTCATGATCCCTCCACCGGGGCGAGCGGCCGGTCAGCGACCGGCGCCGGTGCTGGTGCTGCCGGTGCAGCGCCGCCGGGCTGGTTCCGCGCGATCGATGCGTTGATACCCGCGACGAACTCCTTGGGGCCGTCGAACCACGGCACCGTGCGCAGCATCGCTGCACGGGAGCCGGAGGACATCATGATCGCTCGACCGGTCTTGCGTCCCTTCCGCGGGATCGGGAGCGTCGCCAGCTCCGCGACGTCGAGGATCTTCTCTCGCTTCAACGCGGTGGTGGTCGAGCGCACGCCCTTGTTCATGCTCGCGGAGGTCGTCTCGCGGTCGTAGGTGCCGATCAGATCGGACACCATGCCCAGGAACTCCGGCTCGGAGATTCCGCCGGCGTAGAGCTTCACGTTCGCGGCCGACCAGAGCTTCAACATGCCCTCCTTGCCGAATACCCCGATGCCCTGCGACCAGGACTGGAACACCGACATGATCGGGATGCCCCGGGAGCCGTAGTGGCTGTAGAGGTCGGGGAGGTCCCGCCAGCGGCAGACGTTCGCGGCCTCATCGAGCACGCCGAGCATCGGCGTCTGCATCCGGCCGCCGGGCGACACCGCTGCCAGCTCCTCTGCCGCCTCGACCGTCGCGGCGGTCAGGGCGAGGACGAGAGGGCCGGCGCTGCCGGCGCCCTCCTTGGACAGGCTGTAGAGCGTCCCGGTCGAGCGCACGAACGCGGCCGGATCGAACTCCGGGCGCGGGTCGTTCTCGCCCTGCCGGTTCACCCACTGCCGGGTGCCGGAGTCCTTCAAGCAGGACGCCATGCGGCGGGCTGTCGAGTAGACCGATCCGCGCTCCCTGTGCTCGAGGCGGGAGGAGCCCTGCACGCTGCGTGCCATCAGGGTCCATTCACTCGCTGCGAGGATGTCGCCGGCCGTCTCGTCGCCCGGGGTCGTCGTCCACTCGTAGACGTCGGTGATCGGGCGGCCGTCGATCGCCGCCGCCAGAAGGAAGCCCGCGAGCAGTTCGCGGCCGGAGGGCTCGAAGTGCGCATCGGTTCGTGCGCCGAGCTCGCTCGACCCCGACGCGAAGTGCTGCGCGAGCTTGGCCGCCTTGGTGTCGTCGGTGACGTAGGACAACGGATTCCACCACCAGGACGCCGGCTCGACGGCGACCCGCTGCGGATCGAACACCCAGACGTTGCCGGCCTGCGCACGCAGGTCCCGCGTCGCATAGAGCACGTCCGGCTTGTTCGACGTCGTGACGACCGCGCCCGGCGCATTGGCGATTGCCGGGATGACGAACGACGTCGACTTGCCCACACGGGGACCGGCGAGCAGCAGCGTCATGTCCTCGAACGAGGCGTAGAGCGGACGGCCGTCCGTCAGCAGCGCCCCCACAGGGACGCCGAAGGAGTCGGGCACACCGAGACGCGCCGACTTCTGCTTGGCCTCCTTGCCGCGCATCTGACGCAGCTCGTTCGGCGTCGCCATGTGGCGGGCAGCCCAGTCGAGCGGGGTGCGGTGCTTGCCGCCGCTGGACTTGATCAGCAGGAGGAACACGACCAGCACGACGAGAACGGCGCCGATGCCGCCCGCAATCCACGTCGCAGTCGCAGGCCAGACGAGGCGGCCGCGGAACACGTCGACCACGACGCTGACGAAGTTCGAGGGGTCGGTGCTCATGTCGGGGTTGACCCCGTCCGCCTGTGATCCGACGCGAATCGCGATGTACAGCCCCAGGATCACCACGAGTGCACCGCCGGCCGCGATCGCTATCCCGAACCCGCCGCCGGCCTTCCCCGGCTCTCTGCGGCGGTTGTTGGTCATGCTCATCAGTTCGTCCTCTCGGTCGTGTAGATCGGGCCGACCCACCGCGGGGTCGGGTCGTCGTCGGGTGCCTGTTGCGTGGTGCCCCAGTGCACGAGGGCAAGACCGCGTTCTACGAACTCGATCGGAAGGTCCGCGGCGTGGAACTCATGCCAGGGCGAGCTGGTGACGCAGGACCACAGGTAGCCCTCGAACGCGAGGGTCGAGGGGCAGGTCATGGCAGCGCGGGAATCATCACGGCGGCGACGGTCGCCGCGCCGGCTGCGGTGAACAGCCAGCCGGCGATCGAGAGCGCGTGTGGCCGGGTCAACGTGCGTTGCGTCCAAACGTCGGTGCCCTGCACGACGACGTGGCACAGGCTGCCGAGGCCGAAAATCACGACTCCGACGAAGCCCAGCCAGAGGTTCACGGCAGGATCTCCACCACGACCGGATCGGTCGCCAGCGGCTCGTTCGCGCGTCCGGCACGGGAGGTGGTGTGCCAGAGCTTGTTGGTGTCGTTGACGTCGAGCTCGGCGCTGGTCAGCTGCACCCGGATCGGAATACCGGGCCGGCCGCCCACCTTGATCAGGAACCGGCCGCGCCCGGGAGGCTCCGACTCATGTCCCGATACCGGGTCCCACGCGGGCGGGTCCTGCCAGCTCGTCAGCATCGCTTGTTCCGCGTTCGACATCGGCACTGCGGAGGTCAGCAGCGGCATTTCCGCGCCGGGGAGCCCGCCGCAGATCACCATGCCGGAGCGCTCCACGAAGCCCTTGGCCTTCATCTGATCCTCCTGCGAGGACAGGGCCAGCAGGTCGCTCATCGTGTGGCTGATCATCGCCAGGCCGACACCGCGGGCACGGTTCAGGCGGGTGAGCGCGTCGACGCGATCGACCATGCCCTTGCCCGCGCGCAGCGCCCGCCACAGCTCATCGAGGATCACGAAGTAGTGCCGGCGCGGTTCCAGCCCCGCTTCTGCGAGGGCGGAGGCGACGTTGACCGTTCCGAAGCCGGCGGACCAGCAGGCGAGCAGGATGCTGGCCTGCAGATCGCCTTCGGAGTCATCGATCGAGGACACGTCGTAGACGACAGGGCGATCCCGGCGCATCGGGGTGGTGGTCTGGCGGGAGAAGATTTCGCCCAGCCGGCCGCCGGTCGTGAGGCCGATGAGGGAGGCTTCGAGGTTCTCGGTGATCGCCTTGTAGCGGGCGAGGTCGCCGCGGTCGAGGGCGACCTGGCGAATCTCGTCGGGCGCTGCCTGGATCACGGCCAGAAGATCCGCGAGGACGGGGATGCCCTCGTGCGTCTCGTCCAGGTACTTCAGCGCCCGGTCGATGATCGTCTCTTCCCGGTCGCTCGGCGGCTCGGAGCGGAGGATCGTCAGCAACGCCGCGATCATCGTGTGCCGGCGGCCGTGAGCGTCCGCGAGCACCTGCGACGCGAGGCGCTGCGACTTCACCGCGTGCTTGCGCTCCTCCGCCGAGTTCTCGCCGCGAGCGTCGAGCTCGGAGGCGCGCTCGAGGGCCTGGTCGGCGTCGTCGCGGAGTCGCTGCGCGGCGACCGTCGCCTCGCCCGGGTCGAGGATGTTGAGGTAGCCGCGGCCGCGGCCGAGGGTGATGACCTGGCCGTCGAGGGCGCGGATCAGGTCCACGTAGTCGGGCTTCAAGTCACCGAGGACCAGCGGGAGGGTGCCGTATCCGGCGAGCCCGGTCGCCATGCGGCGGGTGAGCGAGGACTTCCCGAGACCCGGCTTACCGAGGACAAACATCGACGGATTCGAGATGAGCTGCGCCCGCTGGAACCAGCTGATCGGATCGCACAGCACCGACGCCCCGGTGGCGAGGTTCTTCCCCAGCGGCACGCCGATCATGGGAGTTCCGGTGCCGACCGAGAACGGGTACAGCCCGCACACCTGCACGGTCGTTGCGCGGAACTCATCGGCGGGCTGGATCGAGACGGCCTGCCCGCCGCCACGTCCCAGCCACCCCGTCGAGGTCGGGCGCATCGGCCGGATCGGCGCGACGTTCTTCTCGACCTTCTGCTTGCCGCCCTGGTGCGGGATCGCCCGCTTCTTCCGCGACCGCTTCGAGGGCTTCTCCCGCGCCAGCGGTGATGCCGCAGCGCGAGCCGCAGCAGCCTCCTCCTCCTCTTTGCGGGCTCGGCGGGAGCCGGCACGGCTGTACGTCGACGCCGACGCGGCCTCCGCCGTCGACGGAGCACCGACCGCACCCGTGGGCACGGCCGTGTCGAACACGTCGACGTCGAGAGCTTCCTGCTCCTCATCGACTCCGCCGGCGCCGGTGGGCAGCTCGTCGGCATCCGTGGAGACGTCATCGGGCGTCTCGTCGCGGTGGCGAGAGAAGAACTTGGTGCTGATGATGCTCACTGGGAACCTCCGGCAGTGATCGGGGCGGGGCGGTGGGACTTAAGCGGAGACGGCACCGGACACTCGCCCGGTGCCGTCCCCTGCGCGCTCATCGAGGTCACAGCGCTTCTCGGACCTCGTTGGGGATGCGCAGGTGCCGCGGGAGGACCAGGCCGAGCGGGAGCGCGGCGGCGAAGGCGGAGTCCTGCGATCCGTAGGCCGGTCGCATCCGCAGCCGTGCGGCGGAGGTGAGGGAGTCGACGGCGGCACGCGCTTCGGGCTCCTGCGTGCGCTGCATCGTCGTGGCGGTGACGATCAGGCCGAAGTTCATCAGCCCGGCGCCGGAGGCTTCCTCCGCGGCTGTCGCCTGCGCCGAGCGCGTCGAGAGCGTCGAGCGCGCGGTCGGCTTGGTCGAGGCCGAGGAGTTGAACTGTGCAGCGTTGAGGTCCGCTTCCACGAGCGCTGCGGCGCGGGCGGGGTCGATGGGGCGGTAGAGCAGGGTGACGCGCTTGCGGGCGATGTCGCGATGCGGGGCGAGCAGACGGGCGAGGATGCCGGCCTGCACGACGCCGCGCGGCGGGGCGGTCATCGTCCACGACGTCGACACGGCTCCGTCATGCCGATAGGAGTCCCAGTGGGCTTCGGCCGCGGCGGGGCCGACGTCGGTCCAGGAGAGGTCGGCTGTCTCGCCCGCAGCGCGGGCCTGGTCGATCAGCACCGCAGCGTCGGGGTCGTAGGCGGTGCGGATGACCTCGCACAGCTCCTGCGCGTTCAGAGGCCGAGCAGCACCGGCGCCGGTCGCTGCGAGCGAGTTCGTCAGGCCGGGAATGCGCGCGGAAAGATCCGCAGCCACTTCCTTGGCGTTGCGGCGCTTTCCGCCGATCCGAGCCGTGGCCGTGAAGGTGAGCGCGATGTACGCGCGGATGGTCGCGGAGCCGACCGGGTAGCTGTCCACGACCTCAGCGAGCATCGCTCGAGCGAATAGCGGGGCGTCGGGGTCCATCGACCCTTCGACCTCCCCGCGCAGCCGGGTGCCGGTGTCCGGAGCCGTCTCGACAGTGACGGAGGCGGCTTCGATACCGGGCTCGTCTCCGAGGTTGGCGAGCCAGATGCCGTACTCCGCGACCTGGTTGTTGATCTGCTCCTGATCCACCAGCGCGGCGCCGTCCGGCTCCGTCGCCAGGACCACGGTGAAGTGCTTCGTCATGGGGGTGCTGATCAGCGCGAACCGGCGGCCGTGGGAGTCCTCGTGCTCGGTGAGCTGCGAGGGTGCGGCCAGGCCAGGCAGCTGGAACGTCCCCCACTTCGCGCGGCCGATCGGGCCGGAGCGGTAGATGTTCGCTCCCTTGCTCTTGGTGCGCCACCAGTTCACGCGGACCACCGTCCTTCCCAGGGCTGATTGCCCGTGCTTGTCCTTGACCGAGACGGTCAGGAGGATGCCGCCGAAGATCCCAGCGACGATGAGTGCCGGCCCGAGGCCGGCGAACATGGACGCGACGATCGAGGACAAGATGCCCACGAACATCACGAGGGTGGCGAGCTGCCCGAGCCCGCCGAGGCCGGCGGTCTGGGGCTTTCGCCAGTTGCCGTAGGTGCGAGCCTTGACCGGCTCAGGTGCGGTAGTGGTCATGGTCTAGCTCCCGTTCTGATTGCTGCCCGTGGCGTCGTCGGTGGCCGACTTCACGGCTCCCGCCGCGTGCTTGGCGCCTTCGGCGGCCTTCATCGCGACGGCGACACCGGCGCCGATCGGCCCAGCGGCGGCCACGCCACCTGCGGCCGCTCCGCCTCCGGCTGCCGCTCCGGCACCCGCTCCTGCACCCGCTCCGGCACCCGCTCCGCTTGTTGCAGCTCCCGCACCGCCGGTAGGCGCCGCACCCGCTGCACCCATCCCGGATGACGACGCTGGCGATCCCGGAGAGGAGTTACTTCCGGTCGGTCCGTTCGTCGACGAGCCGCCGCCTCCGCCTCCGGACTTTCCGCCCCCGTTGCTAGCCCGGATCGCACCGGTGGCAATGTCTCCGGCCCCGCTCACCGCTGCTGCGCCGAGCAGGAGTCCTGCGCCGCCGCCGCCACCAACCGAGGCGATAGCAGGAACGAGGAAGCGCATCAGCGCAGGTAGGGCAATGAGCGCGATCAGCATCAGTGCGAGGCCCGTGACAATCTGGAAGAGGCCAGTGCCGTCCGACTTGAACAGGTCGGTGCCGGTCATCCGGAACGCGATCGCGTAGACGATCGCGGCGGCGGGCTTGTAGAGGATGAAGGCGAGAGTCCAGGCCATCGCCTTCTTGAACCACTGCTGACCGATTTCGGTGTTCGTCGCGGCCGCGGCGACGGGGAAGATGCCGGCGAGGACGACGAGCATCGCGCCGCGGAAGATCATCAGAGCGATCTGGATATAGGTCATCAGGACGGCGAGCATGCCGAGGAAGAACAGACCGATCAGGCCGATGGGCGCGGTCGCGGTGAGGCTGATCATCGCGAAAATGTTGGTGCCGAAGCAGTTGCTCTCACCGTTGGTGACGTCGCAGTTGGTGGAGTTGTTGAGGATCCAGATGGAGAAGGCGTCACCCGCCTGCGTGGCGAGACGGATTACGACGAGGCCGGCCCCGGCGACAGCGATCAGCGTCAGCACGGAGCGGGCGAGGGTGCGCAGCTCGCCCGCGCGCTGCGTCCAGACCATGCGGCCCGCGGCGACGAGGATCGAGAGGATTGCAAGGCCGCCGGCGTACCACTCGAGCTGCCCCTGCACCCAGCCGACCACGCTCGAGGATTCATTGAGGTGCATCGCCAGCGGGAGGAACCCAGCTACGAGCGCGGATGCCGAGGAGAGCAGGAACACGGCGAGGATGATGACGCCGATGCGGCCCATGTGCGCCTCGCCGTCGCCGTGGCGACGACGGCTGCTCATCATCACGCCAGCGATGATGAGCGACATGACGGCGAGGCCCGCGGCGACCCACGTCACGTAACCGAGGATCGTCTCGAATGCCTCAGGCAGCGGCGGGGTTCCGCCGCCGTTGACGCCGCCTCCCCTGTCGACCACGGTCACCGGGGAGGGGACGTTCACCCAGAGGGTGCCTAGCGAGACAATCGCTTTGCCGTAGCCCTCGAGGATGTTGTTCACGAATTGCTGCAAGGCATCGTTCGATGCCTGAGAGACGATTTCACCGAGGCCCTGACCGGCCTGGCATCCGAGGTCCCAGAAGTCGCAGGGGGCGTCCGTAGCGGCGGCGGGGTTCACTCAACACCCGCCCATGGCACGTAGCCACCCAGGCTCTGCAGGGTGACCGGGCGGTAGGAGCTCTGGCCGTCGTCGGTGAGCTGGACTTTCCAGTCGCCCTCCGACCAGCGCAGCTCCGTTGCGATACTCATCTGTACTCCCGTGTTCAGGCGGAACGCGATATCGATCGTCGCGGCGTCGCCGGTGTAGGCCAGCGTCTTGAAACCGATGATCTGAGCGCTCAGTCCGTTGCTTGTGTTGGAGCTCTGGCGAGCCATTGCCGCATCGCGGCCAGGCCCGGGGACCGAGAGCTTGTCGGTGATGGAGTCGCCAAGGCTTCCGTTGGTACCCATCGCCCAGATGTTCGCCGTGGCGAACAGGGCACCCTCCACCGTGTGCGCGTAGCAGCGGCGGAGCCCGTCGCTGTCGGTCACACCCGGGCCGACGTCGGCGCCTCCGGGAGCGGCCATCGTGCCGACGATGGTCCATTCGGTCACGGGGGCGGCGGTGAGGGTGCCGCTCTCTTCGTACCCGGGAAGTCCGCAGACGCTTGCGGCGTCCGCGTCGGCCTCGGGCGTCGCCGCGCTCGTCGGCGTCGCGGTGGTGGCGGGCGCGCTCTGCTGCCCGCCACCACCGCCGAGGGACGTGACAGCGAGCAGAATCGCCGCCAGTACGAGGACTCCGAAGATGATCGCTCCGAAGATGAATCCTCGACTGGTGAAGGGGCTGCGGGATCCCGTGTCGCTCATGACGTCGTGCCTTTCGTTGATCGGTTGGTTTCCCCGGGACGCTACGCGCCCATCAGGAAGCCAACGATCGTGAACGCGGCGGACACGATGATCACGCCGACGAGCAGGCGGCCGAGCCAGCCGCCGATTTCTCCGCCTTCGCCGCGGCGGGCGGAGACGGTCATGGTGACGCCGAGGATGATCAGGCCGACGACGGCGACGCCGAGGCCGACCCACTTGGCCCAGCCCATGACGGTGGTGAAGGCCTCGAACCCGGGGGGCATGCCGCCGGGGCCCGGGTCGGGCACGACACCGGCGAGGGCGCCGGCGGCGGTGATCAGCTCGGAGGAGAGAGCGAGAACAGACATGGTGTGCTCCGTTTTCTTGGTTGGTGGTGCGGGGTTATCGGTGCCGCCGGTTGGGGCGCCGAGAAGGTCCGGTTATCCGGCGAGGGTGAGAGGGGCGTCGGTGAAGCCCATGTCGAAGTGCAGGTGGTTCGGGGTGTCGTAGAACCCGCCGATGTTCGTGTAGTGGGTCGAGCGGCACTGGATCTGGCCGGCCCGCGAGCCGTTCGGCACCTGGGGGTCGAGGACGCTGAGCAGCTGCAAGGCGTTCGCGTCGCAGCCCGTAGTGGCGGTGCCGTTGAATGCGGTGAAGTCCACCGCGTGACCGCCGCCGTCGATGTAGTGGGAGGAGGCGGTGCCCGCCCCTAGCCCGGTCTCGTTCGTGCACTTGCGGTTGAGGTCGGAGACGCCCACCGTGTCGAACGTGTTCAGCGCAATGGTGATGATCTGGAGGATGCGGACGTCGAGGCCGCAGTCTGCCGACGCGGTGCCCGCGGCGACGTCGCGGACCTGCTGCGCGTAGCGGTCCTCGAGGAAGCGCAGACGCCCCTCATCCATCGCCTTCACGAGGCCCTGCGCGAGAGCTTGCGCATCGCCGGAGATAGCCGCGCATCCGGCGGCCACGGGGGGCGGCGTGGCTGTCGACGTCGACACGGGCACTGCGGCCCCGGTCGTCGCGGCCGGGGTGCTGCCGAGGCCGGCGAGGTAGGCCATGATCGCCACGGCGTCGGCGCGGTACTTCGTGTAGTGGTTCGGGTCGGCGTTGCGCTGGACTTCGTTGATCGCGATGGAGGGCTCCATCGTCTGCCAGCCCTCGACTGCCACGAGGCGGTCGTAGAAGAAGCCCGCGGAGGTCGTGGGGTCCATGCGCTGCTCGACGGTGCCCCAGCTCGACTGCTGCTGGAACAGGCCGATCGAGTCAGCGACCGAGCCGTCCGGGTTGATCGCCCCGTCCCCGTAGTTGATGTTCACCAGCGAGGACTCACCGATCGCCGTCTGCACGCCGAGCGTCTGCCCGTCCGCGCCGAGGCCCTTCGCGGCCCCGGCGTTGACGATCAGGCCCGCGTTGACGAGCTGATCGTGGCCGTAGCCACCGACTCGAGCATCTGCCGGGATCGCGGCCACGTTGACCGGTCCCCCGCCCGGCAGACATGCCGCAGCGGCCGAGCCGCCGAAGAACAGCACCCACAGGAGCATCGCGATCGCGACGACGGGCACCATGATCGCTGCCAGCACCCCCACTCCCCCCTTCGCCACCGGGTTACTCCGATGCCAAGGGGGTGATCTGCTCGACAGCCCACGGAGAGGTGTCGAGGGGGCGGTGCACGTACACCGAGTAGTCGCCGGCATCCGTGGGGACCAGGACGCGCGCGGTGTAGGCACCGTCGGTGTCCCGAATCTGCGCGGTACCGGTGACGCCCGTGCAGGGCACGTTCGCCGGGTCGACGGTTTCGTAAGCAACCGCCGCAGCCTGCGACAGCACCGGGTACAGCTCAGCGATCCACGTGTCGTAGTCGAGGGACGGGCGACAGAACAGTGTCACTGCGCGGGTCGCGAGAGCCGTCGAGTCGGTTTCGGCATCCGGGTCAGCTTCGGCGTCGTGGTCGTGCGGCACCGACTCGGCATCGGGCGTTTCCTCAGCGGATGCCTCAACGGAGGGCGTGGCCGATACAGAAGGAGTCGAGCCTGAGGACGTTTGCACCGCCGGTTCGCTGCTCGAGCAACCCGCCAAGGCGAGCCCGACTGCGACGGCGACCGCGCCGAGCTGAACGCTGTTGCGCTGCCGTGTGTGCTTCATGCCGGTGGTCCCCTTCATCGCCGTGAGCACCAACCTAGACCAGAAATGCCCGTTTGGACACTCGCGAGTTGCCCAAATGGGACACTGCCTGTCTACACTGACGGCAGGCGACACCCGCCGACCTAGAATCGTGGTGTGGAGGTGGACTCAACGAACGTCAATGCCGCAATAGGCGAGGCCGTCAAGAGCGCCATCTACGAAGCCGGTTTCAACGTGAAGGCTGCGGCCGAAAGAGCCGGCCTCCCCTATCGGACCGTCCTCCGCTACATCAAGGGCGAGCGAGATATGCCGGTACCGGTACTTCTTGCCCTCGTGCACGCCACCAACGCCGACCTGGATGCACTCGTGAAGCAACTTCGCGGGCGCGTAGCCTTCAAGGAGTTGGTTGGCTACGTCGTAGACGGAAACACCACGGGTGAAGAATCCAGCGCACTCCGGCCCGCCGAACTGGCGCGCCGTCTCTCGCTCGTTTTCAACTCACGTGGCCTCGATGCGACCTCTTCCCGCACCAAAATCTCCGAGATCCTTCTCCTCAGCGGGGCCTCGATCGACCGCCAAGAATGGGGCCTGCTCATGACCGGGCAACTCCCCTCCGCGCCGAGAGTCGACGTACTCTTCGCCGTGGCCGAAGCACTCGACATCGACCCTGACTACCTCCTTCGCGACGATCCCGAGCTGGTCGAAGCCGTGGAGGCGCGGCTGGGATTCGACGGTGCCATGCGCACCCTCGGCATCGAGCGCGTCGCTGCGCGTTCCCTCGGCACGATTGAGCCCGCCGAGCTGCGCGGCATCGCTGCCGTCGTCTCCGAAATCGTCACCGAGCTGCGCCGCTAGCGCACGCTCCGCCCCGCCGGGCTCGCAGCTTCGCCCTGCGCGCAATGCCGTCTAAAGTGGATGAGCTTGTCCCGGCCAGGCGAACGGAGTCCACCTATGGCGTCAGACTCCACGGAACGAGGCCGCGGCCGGTGGCGGATGCTCCGCCGCAACGGCCAGGGTCGCAGCGGCTCCATCGTCCAAGCCGCCGACGAGTTCGTAGCGCAGCTCGCCCTTCCCGCGGCCGCGACGTGGGATGACCTGCAAGCGGCTGTCGAGAAGGTCTACGGCAAGCCCATCTACTTGATCGCCTCCGCCAGCACTGCCTTCAAAACGGTCACCGGCTTGTGGATCGACACGGCCGAGTTCGGCACCGTCGTCTGCCGAGAGAGCGACGAGCTGCACTACCAAAGCCAGAACGCCTGCCACGAGCTCGCTCACATCCTCTTCGTCTACGCTCCCGACGCCTGGTTCAGCGAGCAGATCCCGCGCCTGGTGCACCCCGACCGCAGGGCCGGCGCCACGCACCTCTGCGCGCCTACCGACGATCCGGACAGTGTGGAAGCCAAGGCGGAGATTGCAATCGAAGAAGTAGCCTTCGCCATGGTCCGCCGCATCCAAACACTCAATAGGACGAGCGAAGAAACGTATTTCGGATGATCCAGCAGGTATGCCTCGCGCTCCTCATCGCCCTGGTGATGGTGCGCGCGCCCCGTGCCATCGCGTCACCCGCCGGTCGCCCCGCGTTCTGGGCCACCGTCAGCGGCATCGTCGCCCTCTCCACCTACGGCTGGCCAGTCCCGTTCGACACCTACGACACCCTGTTGGGTGGATCCAACGTGATCACCCTCGTCCGCGACCTCGCGGCCACGTCCGCATTCTGGTTCTTCCGTGAAGCTCTCGGACGTCGCGCCGGCGGCGAAGGCCGCATCGGCAGCCGGTGGGGCCTCGCCCTCATGTTCGGCTCTTACATCGTCCCGTTCCTGCTCATCCGCGACCGCGGAGACACGAGCAAGGACTTCATCATCGATCGCCTCGACCAGACGGCCGTGTGGCTCTACGGATCGGCCTACATGGCGACTCTCGTGTGGTTGTCCGTCTCCTCGATCATCAACGCCCGCCGCAACTGGCGCGGAGTGCAGGTCGTGTTCACCACCGGCTTCGCCGTGACAACCGTGGGATGCCTGATCGAAATCGGCTTCCTTACCGCCTCGCACTTCGGATACGGCGGAGACGCCTTCCGCTACTCCGCATGGAATGCTGCAGAAATCCCCTTCTTCCTCGGGCTGCTCATCATCATGCTGGGCATCGGATGGACCGCGATCGTTCTCCCCATCCGCCACCGCCTCGTCGTCGCTCGCGCGTCGCGCTACGCCGTCCGCCACAACCTCATCGAGCGGCCGACCATCACCACCTATCTCGGAGAGCGCCGACTCATCGCTCACGCTCAGCAGGTGCTCGTGAGCACCAAGAACGCTCAGGTTCGAGGGGACATCGACCTCACTCCCGCCGCGTGTGCTGCGCTCGAGCGCCTGCGGGCGCTCATCTCACCCGACCGGGCATTCACCCCTCGGGTCATCGGCGGCAACGGCATCGGGAAGGCCGCGTAGCCCTCGTGGGAGCCCTCTGGATCGCGATCCCCGCCGCCGTCGTCGGTGCCGCTGGCGCCGGGATCGTCGCGACCGTGGCCGGCCGCGTCATCCGACCCCAGCGCAGCAAGCCGACACCAATCGCCGCCGTTCCGGCGCCCGATCGCATCGTGCTCGCGCCCACGCCGATCACCAAGCAGGACGGTACCCTCGGGCTGCTCTACGACGACGAATCTCGGCACGCTGTTCTCGGCCCGATTCTGCGCACCGGAGCGGACGGCATCGAGCGAACGCTGACCGTCCCTCCCGGCAGCCCCTCCCCCGCCGCCGGCTCCGTCAGCCGACCAATCGGCAACGTGTTCGCCACGGCGAAAGAACTTGACCCCGAGGCCCGGGAGGTTCCGGTCGCAACTGAGCTGGGCGACGCGCCCGCGTGGTTGTTCCCCGGCGACGGAGACGCCGCGAGCACCTGGGCGATCCACGTTCACGGCAGCCTGTCCGGACGAGACGGCGCTTTCCGCTCCGTTCACGCCCTCAGAAGGACCGGGTACACCTCACTGGTCCCCTCGTTCCGAGGCGACGGAGAAGGCCCGCCTGCGCCGCTGGATGCCTTCACCCTGGGGCAGACGGAGTGGCCCGACGTCGACGCCGCGATCGCTCTCGCGCTCGAGCGCGGAGCCCGCCGCGTCCTGCTCGTGGGCTGGTCGAGCGGAGCGTCGATCGCTCTGCGCCTCGCTACGAGCTCGGCGCACCGCTCGCAGATCGCCGGGCTGATCCTCGTCTCCCCCGTCCTCAGCTGGCGCAGCAGCGTGCTCTACAGCGCCGCCAATGCCGGCGTCCCCCGCGTCATCGCCTCCGCGGCCATAGCCGCCCTCGCGACGCCGATCCTCAGCCGCCTCCTCGGGTCGCCGGTTCCGTTGGACTTCCACGCTCTCGACTGGACCCGAGCGTCAGTGCAAGTCCCCGTGCCTGCACTCCTGATCCACTCCGAAGGTGACCGCACCACCCCGTTCAGCGACTCCCGTGCGTTCAGCCAGACGCACGAGCAGGCTCCTCTCGTGCCCGCCCGGCCCTCCGCTCACGCCCTCGAATGGAACGCTGACCCGGCTGTCTTCGAGAAGGCCGTCACAACCTGGTGCGCAGCCACGCTCTGACGCCCCGTCAAAAGCTAGATAGCCAGATACCTATATAGGTATCTGGCTATCTAGTACCACGCGGCTGGCTAGGCCAGCGGGTTGCGATCGCGGTACTCGCGCAGCGCCGACTCCACAATGTCGCGCTTGGTTCGTCCTGTTGCGACGCGCAGGTCCTCGACGTAGTACGACAACTCCGCCTCGATATCGGCGTGCAGAACCTCCGTAGGCGCCTTCCGCGGCCGAGAACGAGGAGCCGTGGCACCCGTTCGCGCCGGGGCCGACGTCGCCGGTGCGGCCGCAGCAGGAGCCGGCGCCGGGCGCGGCTTCGAGTCGATCGGGTCGCGCCGGTCCGGCGCCGGCTGTGCCCGTCGAGCGGGAAGGCTCTGGGGGCGGTCCTCGTTGGTCATCGGATCACCTTTCGTGCGAGTTCTCGGTATGCCTGGGCGACGGGGGCTCCCTTGCGGAAGCGGCCGTACCAGTCGTGCGAGTACCGGACCTCCCCCACGATCGTCCGATGGGGAATGAGCGGCGTCAGCAGAAGGCCCGTCCCCCGCATCTGCTCGATGCTGTGGGTCGCCTCGCGCGGCGTCACCGTCTCCTTGTAGCCGCCAACGATGATCCCGGCCTCAGCGACCGCCTGGCGGCCGCTGGTGGCGTTGTAGCGCATCACGCTCTCCTGTGCCCCCAGGAACCCGTCTACGCCGTCAGCGGTCGGGGTGGCCGCGTAGATCACCGACTCGGCGGCCGTCAGCGCGTTGTAGATCAGCGACCCGCCCTGACGGTTGGGGCAGTCGATGATCACCAGATCGGCGGGGACACCCTCGAGGGAGTCGGCCAGACGATGCCCGACCTCCCCCGGGTCGTCCGTCTCGCGCGCGCTGACGCTGCGGTCGGATGGGATGACTCGAAGGTTCTCGTGGAACGGCGACGGCACGGCCAGCTCGTCCGCCCATCCCCGGGGGTCCTGGTTGCCGAGGATCGCCCCGACGTCGAGTCCGACGTCGACGGGCTGCGCGTCGAGCCACTTCGTCGTCGCCCCGCGCGGATCGAGGTCGATCAGGATGACGCGCTTGCCGTCCTCCGCCGCCACCGTTGCCAGGGAGACGGCGGTGGTGCTCTTCGTCGCGCCACCGCTCTCGCTGTAGATCATCATCGTCTGCATGGCAGCAACCTATCTGGATATCTACACAGATAGCAAGCTACCCAGATACCTATATAGGTATCTTGGTAGGACACGCCCGACTCAGTGCCCGCCTGCCCGCCCGCTGACTGGCGCGTGGTCGCATGTCGGTGGAGTCGACCTACACTCGAACGCATTCGAACACACGTTCGACTAAGCGAGGGAGGGCGACATGAGTGTCACCGTCGTGGACCGCATAGCCACACCCGCCGAGGAGGCCGTCTCCATCGCCTTCCTCGTCACCGGCGACGCGGTGGCCGCAGGCTTCCCATCGCCGGCGCAGGACTACTTCGACGGCTCTCTCGACCTCAACGACCACCTGATCCGAGACAAGACCTCGACCTTCATCGTCCGAGTGTCCGGCGAGAGCATGACCGGCGCCGGCATCAGCGACGGCGACGAGCTCGTGGTCGACCGATCGATCACACCCACGCACGGCAGCGTCGTCATCGCGATCCTGGACGGCGAGCTAACCGTCAAACGGCTCGAACTACACCGCGGGGGAGTAGTGCTGCGCGCAGAGAACCCCGACTACCCCCCGATCCTCGTCCCCGAGCTGAGCGACCTCCAGGTGTGGGGCGTCGTCACCGTCTGCCTTCACCGGCTCCACCGTGCGCTCTGAGCGGCGCATCGGCCTCATTGACGTCAACAGTTTTTACGTTTCCTGTGAGCGGCTGTTCGATCCCAAGC
Organism: Rathayibacter sp. AY2B3; assembly: GCF_002931755.1. Taxonomy (NCBI): domain Bacteria; kingdom Bacillati; phylum Actinomycetota; class Actinomycetes; order Micrococcales; family Microbacteriaceae; genus Rathayibacter; species Rathayibacter sp. AY2B3. The sequence goes on from NZ_PSUG01000033.1 coordinate 26,343, forward strand.
TGAGCGGTCGGCCTGTCGTCGTCCTGTCCAACAACGACGGGTGCGTGGTCGCCCGGAGCGACGAGGTGAAGCAGCTCGGCATCGAGAACGGCACCCCCTGGTTCAAGATCGAACCCCTGATCCGCGCCGGCCGGCTCCCCGAGGTCATCGCCCGCTCGAGCAACTACGAGCTGTACGGCGAACTCTCCGCCCGCGTCATGGAGCTGCTGGGCCGGTACTCCGCGTGGCAGGAGGTCTACTCGATCGATGAGAGCTTCGTCGGCGTCGACGGAGACGTGACAGAGCGCGAGAAGATCGGCCGCGCAATGCGCGCCGCCGTCGCGAAGAACGTCGGCCTGCCGGTCTGCGTGGGCTTCGGGCCGAGCAAGACCCTCGCGAAGTTCGTCAACAAGGGCGGTGCGAAGAAGCACTTGAGCCTCGGGGGAGTATGCGACACCGACTGGTACACGCCCGAGCAGATGGACGGCCTCATGGCCTCCCAGCACGTCACCGAGCTGTGGGGAGTCGCCAGCCGCACCGCGAAGCGCCTCGCAGAGCTGAACATCCACACGATCCGCGACCTCCGCGACGCCGATCCCATTCTCATCCGCAAGAAGTTCTCCGTCGTCTTGCAGCGCTCCGTCTATGAGCTGCGCGGAATCGACTGCATCCCGCTCGAGGCCGCCCGCACCGTCCGGGACCAGCTGATCTTCTCGCGCTCGTTCGCCACTCCGGTGACGACGATCGCGGACATGGAACAGGTGCTCTCCGTCTACGCGCAGCGCGCCGCGCACCGCCTCCGGGCGCAGGGATCGGTCACCAAGACGATGAGTGTGTTTGCGTCGACGTCGCCCTACGCCGACGCGCCCTACGAGTCCGCCGGCGGCATGGCCGGCTTCCCCGTCCCCACCGACGACCCCGTGACCATCGTCAAGGCCGCCACCGGCACTCTCGTGCCCAGGCTGCGCGAGGGCGCCCGCTACGTGCGCGCCGGCGTCATCCTCACCAACCTGTCCGCGAAGGGCTCTCACGCCCTGCTAGACGTGTTCGACAACGACTTCGACACCAAGGGCATCGGCGCCACGATCGACGCCGTGACCAAGCGCCACGGCCGCGCTGCGGTCGGGCTTGGCCTCGCCGGCATCCGCAAAGGACCGGTATGGACGATGAAACGCGAAGCGCTGTCTCTGCGCGCGACGACGCACTGGGGAGAGCTGGCAACCGCGCACGCGCGGTGACCTCTGTCGGCGGCTCTCCCGCTGCGATAGAATGTTCTATAGGAGGTGGTTGCCATGTCAATCGCTGAGAAGCCCGATGGGGACACCGTTCGCCGGCTGCGCAGCTTGCAGGTCGTGACGCGCGTGTCCTACCTTCGCGCGCTGCGCGCCGTGGCCCAGGACACCACGCAAAAGCAGCTCGCCAGTCAGATCGGTATCTCTCAACCCTCCGTCAACAGCGCCCTGAAGTCCGCGGCCGCGGTTCCCGACGTGCGCCCCGGGTTCTCCGGCGCGACGCCCTACGAGATTGCCCAGCGCTACGACGCGGGGGAGTTGACGAGGGAGCAGGTCATCGATGAGCTTGGCCGCTGGTCGTATCGCCCCGGATCGCCCAGCGACGGCTACGACTGGACCACCTTGGACCCGGGGGAGTTCGCGGAGGTCCGGCGTGCGCTCAGTGAGCACCTGATCGAGGCAGACACCTACGACGAGATCCTGGACCGGTACTGCGAGCAAGGTCGGTGACGGGGGAGGACTCGTCAGCGATCGCCACGCACCGCGAAACGGTGCGCGCGTGGGCGCGAGCGGGAGGCCCACTGAGCCCGGCGAGCGAGCGCGCGACGGTCAACAATCGCGACTGGTTCCGCCGGGACCCTGACGGGGTATTCGAGCCGCGCGCTGCACGCCAGCTGCTCCACAACCGCCTCCTAGCCGAGTATCGCGCACAGTTCCCTGACGTGCGTCACGAGCGAAAGGCGATCATCCTCGCCGGCCCGCCCGGAGCCGGGAAGTCGACCGTCCTCGCAGACGTGCTCGGCTCCGACCGCAGCGCCTGGCTCACCGTCGACGCCGACGAGTTCAAGCGGGCGTTACTCACCGAAGCGATCAAGGACGGCAGCTACGACCGCGCCATCCTGCCGCCGGAGGTCCGCGCCGCCGAGGCGGCGGGGGAGAAGTTCTTCCCGCTCGAGCTGGCCTCCCTCGTGCACGAAGAATCCTCCCTCCTTGCGACGGAGCTGCGCCAGGTAGCGATGCGAGAAGGTCAGAACGTCGTCATCGACACCGTGCTCTCCTCGCCCGACAAGGCCGTCGAGCTGGGGCAACAGTTCGCGGCCGCCGGCTACAGCGTCGAAGTGATCGACGTCGAGGTCCCATTCGAGCTGTCCGAAGCGCGGATCGCCGGCCGCTGGCAGCAGTCCTACGAGCGCGCCCTCGCCGGCGCCGATGAGCTCGGCGGCCGATGGGTTCCCAGCGAGTACGCCCGCAACGTCTACGCCGGACCCGAGGGCCGCTCCCTCCCCGAGTTCGCCGCTGAACAGCTCGCGGAAACCGGCGCGACCGTGATGCGGTTCCGCCGGTTCAACACCCCCGGCGAAGGACAGCCGCGCACTCTCGACGTCGACCAGTCCCGCACCGCGTTCGGGCGCCCCTTGGTCGACACGGCCCTCGTGCAGACACGCGCCGCAGCCGCTCAGAGCTTCCCCACGAGCAGAAGGCCCACCCGCGGCCCTGACCACGGAGGGCTCGGCCGCTAGCCCAGCCCCACCACACCCGGCACGTTTCGCAGGCCGGGCGCTCTGTCATCCCCTGTACCCCGCTCAGCGCGGCGTAGACGCCCGTTCCGGGGGCGCGAGGGTCCTCGCGCAGCGTCGCTCCGCGACGCCGTGGGGAGGCCGCACAGCGGCCCATCCTTCGGGTTTTCTTCACCTCTCCGCGGTCTCAACCTATTTCGCTCCACCGGCTGCGTGCCACCGATCCCGGACGCGCCCTCCGGGCTTATTTCGCCCGTGATCGGCGTCACTCCGCCGCCTCCACTCAAACGGTCATTCCCGCCGGAGAGGCAAAGAAAAACGATCAGCCAGAGGGAGAGACGCCATGAGCGAGCAGCGCGGCACACGTACCGAAGTCATCAAGAGCGAGAACCACGGACCCGGGGCCGAGGGGATCAGCCGGACAGCGCGTCAGGTGGTCATCGTCGGCGCCGGTGGCCGTGATCCGGTGACCGAGCAGACGCCCGCCGTGCACCTGGTCACCCGTCAGGGCCGCGCGGGGCTCCCCGGGGTGACGTTGCAGCACTTCGAGCCCGTCGAGCCGCTGGCCGCGGGCCTCGTCGGCTACATGGCCTCCGGTGCCTACGTCGTCGTGCCGGTCGCCGTCGCCCGGGCGCTCGACCTGTTCCCGGCCGCGTACGCGCTGCACGACCGCAGCGAGACGCCCGCCGACTACCTCGCCAACGACTGATCACCGACCCGAGAAGGAGACAGAGCATGCTCACCATCACCCACACCCCCGAGGCCGGAACGATCATCGAGGGCACCAGCCGCGGAGACGGCACCGCCGAAATCTTGAAGGCGTCCGGCTGGCGCTGGGGTCGCTCCATCACCGCCTGGTACGTCCCGCAGTCCCGCGACCGCCTCCCGAAGTGGTGGACCATCAACCGCGCCGCGACCGCGCTGCGCGAGGCCGGCCACGTCGTCACGATCGACGCCGCCGAGACGTTCCGGCCCACGGCCGAGGCCGAGGCGGACAAGATCGAGCGCCAGGCCGCCCGCGTCGACGCGCTCGATGCGAAGGCCGACCGGCGCGCCGCGGACGCCGACACCGCCGACGAGGCCGCGCGCCGCGCGTTCGACCGGCTCCCGGAGGGCGGCGAGCCGATCAAGATCGGCCACCACTCCGAAACGCGACACCGCAACGCGATCGAGAAGGCCCACAACGCGATGGGCCGCAGCGTCGAGGCCGACCGCGAAGCCACCCGCGCCCGCGCCCGCGCCGACGTCGCCGCAGGGACCACCGATCACCGGTACGCGCCCGGAATGGTCGCCCGCCGCATCGAGCGGATCGCAACCGATATCCGCGGGTACAGCCGGAAGATCGAGGGCAGCTCGCACAACTTCGGCGGCGGCTACATCGAGACGACGACCCCCGCGACCGGCGCCTACCGTGAGCGGCTGCTGACCCAGCGGGCGCAGCTCGAGGACGAGCACGCCTACTGGACCGCCGTCCGCGAGGCCCAGGCCGCCGCCGGAGAGGTCACGATCCACAGCCGCGACACGATCGCCAAAGGCGACATGATCAAGCACCGTTTCGGCTGGCACATCGTGGCCCGCGTGAACCCCAAGAGCGTGACCGTCGCGCTCGACTGGAACGACACGACCCGTCCCTACAAGGTGAACTACGCCGACGTGCAGGGACACCACACCGCCGCCGAGGTCGAAGCAGCCCGCGCCGCGGCCGCCGAGAAGGCCGCCACCGAGACGGCCGCCGCGAGCTGAGGGCGGGGGCCGGCCCCCGGGCCGGCCCCCGGGCCGGCCCGTGAGGGGCGACCCCCTCACACTCCCCGGGCATCCCGTTCCGGGAGGCGCGAGCTGCACTCGCGCAGCGGCGACGGAGCACCGCCGATTGGAGGCCGCGACGCGGCCCATTCCACCCGTTTTCTTCACCTCTCCGCGGTCTCAACCTATTTCGCTCCACCGGCTCCGTGCCGCCGCTATCGGACGCGCCCTGCGGGCTTATTTCGCCCGCTATCGGCGTCACTGCGCCGTCTCCACTCAAACGGTTTTCCCCGCCGGAGAGGCAAAGAAAAACGATCAGCCAGAGGGAGCACCCACACCATGCAGACCGCCACCGAATTGCAGACCACGGCTAAGACCTATCTCACGCTCGCGAACACCCGCGCGGTGAGCATCCGCGTCGTGGGCACCGACCCCAAGACGACGCCCTCCGTGCTCGTCACCCGTCGCAAGTCCGGCGTCTGGGAGGCGTGGCACTCCGACGAGCTGCACGGCATCACCAGCGGCTCGTTCCGCCACTGCGTCACCCACGCCCGCCGCGCAGCGATCCGCCGCGTCGCCCCGTTCATGAGCCGCTGAGAGGACCACACCATGACCACCACCGACACCGGCCGCGCGAGCGCCGAACAGCTCGCCCTCATCCTCACCGCCCGCCGCGCGGAGTCCGACGAGGACGCCGCCGCCACGGACGCCGAGATCCTCGCGCACGTCCGCAACACCCTGACCCTGCCCGGGGAGGGGTGCCCGGGCGGGTTCCCCGTCACCGACGACGGAAGCGACTACGCGGCCGCGCTGATCGCGTTCCTCTCGCCCGCCCCGACAGCGGACGTGATGCTCGCCACGATCGAGCGCCTGCACCAGCAGGTGTGGGCCGCGGCCCCCGTCCTCACCGTCGAGACGGTGACGGTCGACGGCGAGACGTACCCGGCGCTGCGCTGCCCCGCATGCCGCCAGCTCGTCACCGACTCCGGCGACTTGTACGCCGTTGACGTGTCGACCAGGTGGAGCACCGCCGAGACGGACGACGAGCGCCAGCAGATGAGCATGACCCGCGGGGATGACGACTACAGCGGCACCCTGTACTACCTGCACGCGGCAGGCGAGCCGCACGCCGTCGTGCCGCCCGAGGGCTGGACCGAGAGCTGGAACTGACTCAGCGGGGGAGGGCCGGCCTGCGGGCCGGCCACGAGGGGCGACCCCCTCGCGCTCCCCGGTGTTCCGCCTTCGGCGGGGCGCGAGCTCCGCCCGCGCTCCGCCTTCGGCGGGGCGCGAGCTCCGCCCGCGCAGCGGTGACGGAGCACCGCCAGCAGGAGCCGCTACGCGGCAGGATTCCCCGTTTTCTTCACCTCTCCGCGGTTTCAACCTATCTCGCTCCGGCGGCTGCGTGCCACCGCTCCCGGACGCGCCCTGCGGGCTTATTTCGCCCGTGATCGGCGTCACTCCGCCGCCTCCACTCAATTGGTTTTCACTCGCCGGAGAGGCAAAGAAAAACGATCAGGAAGACGACAAAAGCCCCGTAGTTGGTCTAGAACCACGGGACTTGTCACCTTCATGGTCGCACACCGATTGAGGAGAAACCATCGTGACTATCACCACCGGAACCGGGACCGTTCAGCACATCGACCCGACCACCCTCGTGATCGAGGCGAACGTGCGCACCAGCGCCCCCGTGACCAAGGATTTCATCGCGTCGATCCGCGAGAACGGCGTCATCACCCCGGTCCTCGCCCGCCGCGACGAGCACGGCAACGTCATCGTCCGCGCCGGACAGCGCCGCACCCTCGCCGCCCGCGAGGCAGCGGTCGCCACGGTCCCCGTCTACGTCGTGGAGGGCGACGACACCACCGCGGACCGCATCATTCAGCAGATCATCGAGAACGACCAGCGCGCCGAACTCAGCACCGCGGACCGCACCGCCGCCTGGGCGCAGCTCGCGTTCGAGGGCATTACCGCCTCGCAGATCGCCAAGCGCACCGGAACCAAGACCGACGCCGTGAAGAAGGGCCTCGCCGTTGCGGAGTCCGCGACCGTCACGTCAGTTCTCCACGAGCACGAGCTGACTCTCGACCAGGCCGCGGTGCTGTTGGAGTTCGAGGACGACGCCGACGCCCGCGCCCACCTGATCGAGGTCGCGACCAACGACCCGACCCAGTTCGACCACACCGCGCAGAGCCTCCGCGAGGACGCCGCGGAGAAGGCTCGCCTCGCCGCCGTCGAGCAGGAGCAGATCGCGAACGGCTTCCAGGTCCTCACCCGCTCCGACGCCTACGGCGAGGGCAGCCCGTGGGTGCCCCTCCGCAAGCTCCGCACCGCGGACGACGCGCAGGTCACCGCCGAGCACATCGCCGCGATCCCGGTCCGCGGCGCGCTCATCGACACCCGCTGGAACGGCGACATCGACGTGACCCACTTCGTGCAGGAGCCCACGGAGGCTGGATTCACCTACGCCTACCGCGGCGACGTGCCCGCCGCGGTGCTCACCCCCGAGGAGGCGGAGGAGGAGCGCGTCGAGAAGTCCGCGGAGCGGAAGGTGCTCATCGCCAACAACAAGGCGTGGACCGCCGCAGAGACGGTCCGCCGCCAGTGGATCGCCACGTTCCTCAGCCGCAAGACCCTCCCGAAGGACGCGGATCGGGTGATCGCTCTCGGGCTCACCGCTCACCGGTTCGCGGTGTCTTCCGGGATGAGTAACGGCAGCGACCTCGCCCACACGCTGCTCGGCATCGACCGCCCCTCCGGCTACCGCACCGACGCCCTCGCCGCGCTGGTCGAGGCCAACCCCGCGAAGGCCCGGCTGGTCGCGCTGGCGGTCGTGCTGGGAGGTCAGGAGGCGAACACGAGCAAGGAGTCATGGCGACGCGGCGACGAGCGCGCCGCCGCCCACTTCCGCCAGCTCGCCGCGTGGGGGTACGCGCTCTCCCCGGTCGAGCAGGTCGTCACTGGCGAGAGCACCCCGGCTGACGCCGCAGGGCTCAGCTAGCCGCTCCGCGGGGACCGGCATCCGCCGGTCCCCGCACCCCCGCTCCCGACTCCTGCAGAAAGGCCCACCATGACCACCACCACGACTCCCGCCGTCGACGTCGACGTGTGGGGACACACCCCGGCGCTACGCGACGCGCAAGCCGCCGTCGACGCAGCCACCGCCACCGGCGACCCCGACGCAATCGCCGCGGCCGCGCGCGCGCTGATCGTCGCCGCGGCCGCGCACGGCTGGCCCACCGCGACCGCCCTCGTTTTCAAGTACGAGACGACCGGCCCCATCGCCCACGTCTGGGGACTGTGGAGAGTCCTGGACGCCGACCGTCAGACTCTCCGCGAGTGGGAGGACGATCCGGGCGGCATGAGCGATGAGTCCGAGGAGGAACTGGTCGCCCTCGACCTCATCAGCAACCGCCGCGAAACTCTCGACTACACCGACTTCGGCACGCCCATCGGCTCCACCGTCCTGATCCTGCACACCCTCGCGCTCTGAGCACGACCACGGGCCGCCCCGGACCGGGCCGGCCCGTGAGGGGCGACCCCCTCACACTCCCCGATGTTCCGCCGGCGGCGGGGCGCGAGCTGCGCTCCCGCAGCGTCGACGGAGCGACGCCAAGAGGTCGCCCGGCTGCGCCGGCCGCCGTTGGTCGCCCTACGGGCTCACACCCTTTTTTGCCGTGAAGCCTTCGGCGGCTCCCTCCGCTTCGCTGCGGTCGTAGCTACCTCCGGGCTCCGTTCAAGTGGCTGCGCCACCGACTCCTCCGAGACTTTCGGCACGCGGTCGCTGCGCTCCCTTATTTCGCGCCGAAACTCTCTCCCCCCTCGCCCTGCGGGTTGCACTGCGCCCTCCGGTTGCTAAGGCGGAAAACCGCCTTCACGGCAAAAAAACGATGAGGAGGAGAAGAGAGATGCAGCAGCAGATCACGACCGTCAGCACCTTCGTCCCGGCCGCCACCGAGGAGGGGATGCGCCACCAGTTCCGCAAGATCGCGGAGCGCGACGAGGACCTTGCCGCCCACGCCCGCAACGGGTGGGCACTCGCGCACACCGCCACGATCCCCGGCCCCGAGGGCGTCATGTTCGTGGACACCCTCACCCGCACCCAGCAGTAGCCCGCACCACCATCGAGGAGGAGACGCCATGTCCGACACCATCACCACCAGCCCCGCCCCGGAGAAGCCGACCCTCCTCGACGCGGTGGCCGAGTTCGCGTCCGTGTTCTCCCACGGGGACACCGCCGACGACCTGGCCACGCGCCTCAACTGCACCGAGGTCGACGCGCTGGCCGGACTCCTGCGAGCATTCGGAAGGGACGAAGCCGCAGACCTCTGGATCGCGCAGCACGCGACCGACGACGACGAGGGCGACGCCCACACCCCCGAAGGAGCCCAGCGATGACCGAGCAGCAGCAGGCCGCCGACGCGGTGGCGACCTACCAGGCAGCCGTGGCGACGTTCGCGGCCACGCTCTCGGACCCCGCCGTCGCGGAAGCGATCGCCCCGACGCTCACCTGCGCGCGCGCGACGCCGATCATCGACCTCCTCACCGAGGCAGGACACCACGACGCCGCCCAGAAGTGGGCCGAGCTGCACGCCTGGACCCGACTCAACGACGAGCACGACCCACACCGCGGCGACGAGTCGGACGGGTGGGCCGACTGATGCTCACCGTCTACTCGAAGCCGTCGTGCGTGCAGTGCACCGCGACCTACCGAGCCCTCGACGCGAAAGGCATCGAGTACGACGTCGTGGACCTCACGACCAACCCCGCCGCGCTCGAGTACGTCATGGAGGAGCTGGGCTACTCCGCCGCCCCCGTCGTCGTCGCCAGCGATCAGGACCACTGGTCGGGATTCCGCCCCGACCTCATCGACAAGCACGCCGCATGAGCGGCGAGATCCCGAGCGATGAGTTCCGGGCCGGTTACCTCGCCGGATTCGCGGACCGGCAGGCCGAGGTGGACCGGCTGGAGAACGACGCCGACCGGCTCTACCGCGCCGCCTACGGCGACGAACGCCGCATACCCGGGCAGCACGTCACCCGCGCCGAGCTCGAACAGCGCAGAGCGCTGTCCGAGCCGCCTGTCGAAATAACCCGGCGCGAAGCGCTCGCATCCTGGGGGATCGAACCGCCCGCCGAGGACCCAACAGACACCCCCGCGGCCGAGCCCGCGACCGAGAGCCCGTCGACGTCGACGGGACCCACGAACCGCACGAGCAGGAGACGACAGATGAGCACCAGGACGATCACCGGCAACCTCGCCACCGACCCCGAAGCCGTGCAGGCGGGCCGCGTGCAGATCGTGAAGCTGCGCGTCATCGAGAACACCGGCGAATACCGCGGCGGCGAGTGGACCCCGCACGAGGCCCCGACGACGCACTTCGTGGAAGCGAAGTTCGAGCTGGGCGAGCACGTGCTCGCCTCCCTCCACAAGGGAGACGGCGTGATCGTCGTCGGCTACGAGCGCACCGTCAGTTGGGGCGAAGGTGAGAACCGGCGCACCGGCCGCGTGCTCGAAGCCGACGCCATCGGCCCCAACCTCACCCGCGCGACCGCCGTCGTCACGACGGCCGCGCAACGCACCCCCCGCCGCAGCGCCGCCCCCGCGGCTGAGTAAGTTGGTCGGCATGTGGGACGTGATCGCTCTGCTGCTGGCCGTGACGGCTGCTGCGCTCGTCGCCGCCGGTGTCGTGCCGCTGTATCGCGACTCCGAGCTCCACTCCGCGCAGCTGTCCGAGGTCGCGGTCGACAAGCGCGCCCGAGCCCGCGGCGCTCTCGTGGCGGCCGTTGTCCTCTTCTCCGCAGCGGCCGTCGCCCTCCTCGCCGGGACGGCCTGAACCCCTACGCCGAGCCGTCCGCGAGCCGGAGCACGTAGAGGATGACGTGATCCTCCGGGATCGCAGCGCGCACTTCCGCGATCGCCGCGGCCGACGTCGCCGCGTTGCTCTGCACAACCGTCGATGCCGATTCAGCGCGCGTCCGGTGTGCCAGTTCCCACATGCTCCCATCGTCGCACCCGGCGCCGATGGGAGCGGCGGACCGGCAGTGCCGGCCCACGAGGGGGAGAGCCCCCTCGACCCCCCCACCCGAGCACGTGGAACGGCCGCGCGCTCGAGCGGGAGTCAGCTACGAGGACGCGGCTTGTACTTCTTCCCCGCCCGGATGTTCCGGTTCTCGATCACACCGACGACGGCCAGGCCCGCGGCGACGAGGACGATCAGCGACCACCCGAGCACGTTCAACCAGGTGCCGTTGAAGGCCGCGTAAGTCTGCTCGCCGGCGATGGAGAAGAGCATCAGCGACAGCCCGAACCACACCATGCCGTTACTGATCAGCGCGGCACGCGCGAGCTTGGTCCGAGGCTTCGACATGCCCTCACCCTCCCACCGCAGGCTGGACGTGTCCACGAGATTGATCGCTCCCGTCAGCGATCGCGTCCGAGGAGCCGGCGAAGGAACGATCGAGGCGCCGGCGGCTCCGCCCCCGCCGCCTCGCCGGGCGCAGCAGCATCCAGTGTGATGCGCAGCTCTCGCCCTGACTCGTTCGGCGTCGACGTCGACCACTCGGACGGATCGTGGCCGTCCGGGACGACATAGCCGCCGCAGTCGACCACGGCGCCCTCCCGGTCGACCGTGACGCTCTGCACCAGCAGAGTGCCGGAGTTGAAGTCGTACGGACTCCGCCCTTCTCGGACGTGGGTCGCGTCGGTCCGCAGGCCCTTCGACCAGGAGAGCCGGCCGACTGCACCGGCCAGCGACGACGCCCACCAGTGAGTGCCGTTCCACTCCACCCGCAGCTCGTCTCCGACCCGCACCAACCCGACATGCTCAGTGACCGTCGAGTGATACAGGCTCGACAGCATCGGCGTCCCACGATCGGCAAGGACCTGAGAACGCGCCCCCGCAATACCGAACCGGCGATCGCCGTTCTTGTGCACGGACCCAAGCTGCGGATAACCGTCTGCCGCGGCCGGCGCACCCGTCAACGGATCGAAGGCCACCCGCCTAGCCTTCCGTGACGGGAGGGAGCGGGTCGAGCAAGTGTGGTCCGTTGTTGCGGACGCTGTTCACGTCGCGGGACACCTCGTAATGCTCGAGGTCGTGCGCGACCGCGAACGACTCCCGATCGAGCAGCTGCATCAGAGCGTCGACGTCGAGGTGCCCGCCGAGCCAGTCGTCGTATCCGTCCGGCGTGATGCACGCCGGCATCCGGTCGTGGACCTCACCCGGCGCCACTTGCGAGGCCCGGGTGATAATCGCCGTCGACAGGCGCCACTTCTCCGGATCGTCCTCCGCCTTCGACGGATCCGGCCACGCCGACACGACGCCCGCCATCGCGAGGGCTGCGTCAGGCTCGTAGATGAAGTGCGGACGCTTCCTCGTCTCGGTGACTGTCCACTCGTAGTAGCCGGCTGCCGGGATCAGTACCCGCGACGTCGCGAACGCCTTCCGGAACATGGGCGAGCTCCGCGCGTTGATCGGCTGCGACTGCTGCTTCTTGAAGTCCTTCGCCCACACCGGCACGAACCCCCAATGCACGGTCGGCGCCGACCGCTCCCCGTCGCGCTCACGCACGACGGTCACGGGATTCGTCGGTGCCACGTTGTAGTTCGATCGCAGGCCGGCGAAATCGCCGGTGAAGAGATCCGGGAGCAGGCCCTCGGTATTGTCCTTGACCACAAAGCGACCGCACATGCGCCCAGCCTAGGGAGACGCGCTAGTCGTTGTAGGTGTCGACTACGACCAGGCGCGCGCCGGCGCTGTCCTCCGGAAACGACCCGTCGCACGCGAAGTCCCACGAGTCGGTGGAGTCGACCAGAGACGGGATGCGTCGTAGGTCATCGGCTTCGCACGTCAGCACGGACCCGTCGGAGAACATGATCGTGGACACAGGATTGAACTTGATTCCGTTGCTGTTGAGGATCGTGAACGCCAGCTCGAGTTCGGTGCCGAGCCCTGTCGTGGTCAACGTCGCTGCGTCCACCGTGTAGTAGCCCGTGCCCGTGTTGTCAGTGATATCTGTGATCGTCGCGCTGTTGGTCACGGCCAGCGGATCGGGCTTCTCCTCAGCGCACCCAGACAAGGTAGCGGCGAGACCTACAGCGAGGGTGAGGGCCGCAAGGGCGCGTGCTTTCATGCGGCGAGCCTATGGGCTTGGCCGCCTCGCTACTGCTCCTCAACGAGAGACTGAAGATGACCGGCTGATCGTTGACGTTTTATACCGCGGCTAGTGCGCCGCGGCGGTCCAGTTCGTACGCTCAGCACATGACTATTCGGGGGAACACGCGGAGTCGACGTCGGCAGCTCCTGGTGTGGGCTTTGGCTGCGCTGGTGGTGTTTGCGCTGGTGACTCTTGTTGTCGCCTTCGTGGCAACCCAGCTCAACGCTGCTGCTTTCGCCAGACGCCCGGAGATCGAGAACTGGGCTGACCCGAGCAGGGGAACATTCACGCTCGGGCTGGGATGGGGCTTGGTCGCCGCCGCAGTCACCATCGCAGTCGGCGTCACCGCCGATCGTCTGCGGGTGCGCAACGCAAGGTAGAACGGCGTTCCGTAAGGGGATGGTCGACCGGGCGGCCGGTAGGGGTCGTTCGCACGTGCTCGTCCGCGCGGTCGACTTGAGGAACAGGGTGGTTAGTACCGGCGGATGGACACGTTCTCGCCGAGGCTCGTCCAGTCGAGGCCAGTGGTGTCGTCTGGACCGGCGCCATCGGTGTGAATCTGGACGGCCCATGCTCCGTTCAGCGACAGCGCATCCCCGCAGCCGCTTCCGTCTTCGTTGTCGCCGTCTCCGTCCACGATGACGCACCGGCCTCCGGTCGTGGTCTGCGACCCGATCCAGACGTCCAGTCCGTCGGCTGACCCGACGTAACGGATCGAGGCGGGGTCGTAACCGTCTCCGACGGTGCCGACGTCGGGAAGAGCGTCCCGCTCGTCCTGCGCCCGCTCGAAATCGGTGTACGCCTCGGTGTCGGGGCCGGAGCACCCGGCCATGAGCGTCATCGTGAGCGCCACCACTGCTGCTCCGGCCACCCACCTCAGGCGCGTTGTCGATCCCACCGCATCCCCCCGTGCCTCGTCAGCACACCGTATCGCGCCGCGAAGGAGAGGAGCGCTGGCGCTGTGATGATGGGTCTTCTTCGGCGTCCTGTGCCTCTACTGTGGAGCAATGAGGCACCGCCCCATCCACACAGCAGCTGGCCTTGTTCTTGTGGCGGCTCTCGCCGGCTGCACACCGGTACCCGGTGAAGATCCTCGCATCACGCAATGGCGCGAAGAGCGCCAAGCGGACGTGGCAACGGATCGCGACGTCGTAGCGGTCCTCTCGCTGAACGTCGAGGCCGACGATGACGGCGGCCGCGTCGACGTCACCCTCGAGAGGCCGGCGCTGCCGACCGCGATCACCTTCGACTGCCTCGGCGAAGGAGTGATCGACCTCGAAATCGGATCGCTTTCCACGGCTGGGGGACCGGCGACGAGGACGACGACCACCCTCGACGCGATCGACTGCGCCGACGGCCCACACGAGATCGATCCCGCGTCGCTCGGCGAGAAGCCGATATCGAGTGTCAACGCCACCGCATCGAACGCGGACAACGACACCGCCTGGTTCCTCACAGTGCGCGGAGACCGCGACCCCTCCTGACATCGGCGGGACTACTCGACGCGCTCGGTCGGTGTTGTCCTCAAGCGCGTCTCGGCCCTGCTGTCCCGTACGGGGATCGATCCGCGGGACGCTTTCAGCGGACCGCTCGGAGGGGCTACTGCTCGTCCTTCCGGGCTGCCCGGCCGATGAAGTGCACGGACCGTCGAGCGTCGACGAGTTCGCGCTTCTCGAAGTGGCGGACGACGAAGGCTCCTGCGACGAACGAGTAGCCGATGCCCTCCGCGATCCGGGTGAGGACTGGGATGGTGCTGAGGATCTGTTCGACGGTGGGTGATCCGTTGGCCTGGTACGGGGCGATCCAGAACGGCACGATCGTGCCGAAGACGACGCCCAGGAGGATCCCGGCGACACCGATCCAGAACATGGAAGTGGACGAGAGTGCTCTGAGCATGGGATCCCCGGAATGTTCGGTGGGCGAGTCGAGAGGCGTCGCTGTCGGACGGGTCGTCCTCGCGAACGGCTGATCGGTCTGGTTACAAGCGCAGGTTGAGTGCGGCGAGGACGGTGACGAGGCCGGTTGCGACTACGACGACCGTCAGTGCAACGCGTCCCGCCGTACGGCGGAGAAGGCCGGTCATCGTGGCGGCGTCCGCCACGCGAGTCGCGATCACGAGGTCAGGAACGCCGGCCGGCGGCTGCGGCGGCGTCGTGGAGTCGTCTTCGCTAGCCGGGACGCTCACGGTCTGCTGAGCCGGCTCGATCCGATCGGGCAGCTTCGTGAAGCGGCCATCTTTCGGTTCACCCACAGCGACCTCCCCAGCGGTCGCCGCATCGCGACCCTCCTTTGTGATTGTAGCCGGGCGACTCCATTGCGTCAGCGTGAGCGCGTAGCGGCCTGGAGCTGGAGACTGCTGCGGCGCACGTCTCCTCTCCACTCCTCGAGCGTCCACCGATCGGGTCCCGTAGCGGAACCTGCTGCTTCCCGAGCGCGCTGCTCGCTGCCATAGATTCCAACGACGTCGGGGGCGTCTGCCCAGAGGGCGGTCCTGAGGAGGAGGTAGTGCTCACCGTCACTGCTGTTCTTCACGCGTCGGATCCTCGTCGGTTCCGACGTCGTTCGGTCACCGTGGCGCGAGGTGTCACAGTGCTGGCGCGCGTCCCGTATCGGGATCGATATGCGGGACGTTTTCAGCGGACCGCTCGGAGGGGCTTGGCGTCGTCGTCGCGTGCTGGTGATGCCGCCAGGGTCGACCGCAGGTCTTCTCGCGCTCGTTGGTAGCGGGTGCGTGCGGTGGACGCGGGGACGCCGAGGAGTTGTCCGGCTTCGGTGATGGAGAAGCCGTCCCAGTGAATGAGGCGGACGAGCTCGGCCTGTTCTGGCGCGAGCCTGGCGATCGCGTCGCGCACGTCGACTCCTTCGTCGGCGGGGCGTCCTTCGGTGGGAGCGGTC
>NZ_PSUG01000034.1:0-41152 GCF_002931755.1 Rathayibacter sp. AY2B3
CCCGGACGGCAACGACTACCCCGTCAAGGCGATGGGCGTCGAGTGCTTCGCCGTCGGGGGCTGCGGCAGGATGGGGGGATGGACGGCGCGGTGGTGGAGGCGCTCCTCGAGGGGCTTCCCGGAGCGGAGGCGGGATTCCCGTTCGGCGAGGGGACCCGGGTGTGGAAGGTCGCGGGGAAGGTGTTCGCGCTCGAGTCGGAGCGGTTCGGGCGGCCGGTGGTGAGCGTGAAGGCGCTGCCCGAGAACGTGGTGCACCTGGTCGCGGGAGTCGACGGGATCGAGCCCGGCTACCACCTGAACAAGAAGCACTGGGTGACGGTCGACGCCGGCGGGACCGTGGAGCCCGAGCTGGTGCTGGAGCTCATCGAGGAGTCGCACGCGATCGTGGTCGCGAAGCTGCCGAAACGGCTCCGCCTCGGCCTCGACGGCACCGCCTCCGGATCGCTGAACGAGGACGCCTGACCCGGACGGTCGGCCCGCCCACGGCACCCGGACACACGGGATCCCCCGCCGCAGCAGGGGATCCCGGGGTCGCGCGGAGCGGCCCGACTACAGGCCGTAGGAGCGGAGGTACGCGGCGGTGTCGTGCCAGCCCTCGACGGCGAAGCACTCGACGCCCATCGCCTTGACGGGGTAGTCGTTGCCGTCCGGGTCGAGGCGGTCGCCGACGAAGATCATGTCGTCGAGGGGGATGCCCGTCAGCTCGGTGAGCTTGTTCATCCCGTACGCCTTGTCGATGCCCTTGCGGGTGATGTCGACGGAGGTCGAGCCGCCGGAGCGGACCTCGAGGTCGGGGAGCACGGCCTGCACGGCCTCGCGGAGGGTGTTCTTCTTCTCGCCGTCCGGGTCCCAGGCCTGCTTGACCTCGACGGGCGCGGACTGGCCGAGGGCCGAGAAGGTGATCTGCGAGTCGCGGTCCTCGAGGATCGGGCCCCAGGTCTCGGACTCCCAGTAGCCGAGCTCCTTCGCCTTCTCCTCGACGGCGGCGAGGGCGCGCGACTTCTCGTCCTCGGTGAGGTTCTCGGCGTAGATCTGCGCCCAGTCGCCGTTCTCGTACCGGTAGTACTGCGTGCCGCAGGTGGGCATGAGGTGCAGCTTCGCGAGGACCTCGGGGTCGGCGCCCTCGAGGCGGTCGAGCACCTGCATCCGGAACTGGCCGATCTGGCCGCCCGAGATGATGCACACCTCGGTGGCCTGGAGCAGCTTCACGAAGAGGTCGGCCATCGCCGGGTCGACGGGGGACTTCGAGGCGGCGAGGGTGTCGTCGAGGTCGAAGGCCATCAGGCGGGGCAGGGTGCTCATGGAACTCGTTTCACGGTCTGCGGACGGGGCGGTAACGAGGATACGGGGCGCCGCCGGAACGCGCGCGCGGTCGGCGCGGGCGGGCTCCGAGCGCAGACTGAGGGCATGACCGCCGCCACAGCGCCCGACGGAGGACGCCGCTCCCTCCCGCGCACTCTCGCCCGCATCCTCCTGGGCCTGGTGCTCGCCACGGCCGGCACGGCGCACCTGACGGTCGCTCGTCAGGCGTTCCAGGCGCAGGTCCCGCCATGGCTGCCGGCCGACCCGGACCTGGTGGTCGTCGCGTCGGGCGTCGTCGAGATCGCGCTCGGGCTCGCGCTCGTCGTGCTCGTGCGGTGGCGCGTGATCGTGGGTGTCGTGGTGGCCGCGTTCTTCGTCGCGGTCTTCCCCGGGAACATCTCGCAGCTGGTGACGCGGACGCCGGCGTTCGGCCTCGAGACGGACGCGGCGCGAGCGGTGCGGCTCGCCTTCCAGCCCCTCCTGGTGATCTGGGCGCTCTGGTCCACGGGAGCGTTCTCGGCCTGGCGGGCCCGCCGGACGCGCAGCCGCGACGACTGAGCCGCCGGTCCGCGGCCCGATCGTCCCGCGATCCTCCGGAACGACGAACGGCGGCCGGCGGGAGACCCCGCCGACCGCCGCCCGTGCCCTCCTCGGCTAGGCCGCGAGGCGGCGTCGCGCGACGACCAGCGCGAGGCCCGACAGCAGCAGCACGAGGGCTCCGCCGATCAGGCCGGCCGCGTCGGCGCCGGTGTTCGCGAGCGAGCCCGGGCCGGAGCCTCCCGCGACGGGGGCTGCCGTGGTGGTGGGGTGCGGCGACGGAGCGGCGGTGGGCTGCTCGGTCGGGGTGCCGGGCTCGGTCGGCACCGGCGTGACCGGCACCTCAGCGGCGGGCACCGTCGTCAGCGACCAGTTGGGGTCGAAGAAGTCGGCCTGGTCGATCACGCCGCGGGCGGTCGACCAGTCGATGAGCAGCTGGCGGATCTCGAGGCGCTCGTCGTAGACGAGGGGGGCCTGCGCGACGGCCGGGTAGGCGCCTCCGCCGCTCTGGCGGTAGTTGTTGACCGCCATCACGAAGCGCTCGTCGTCGGCGACCGGGGTCCCGTCGGCGTGGGCGAGACCGCGGATCCGCGAGCCGGCGGGCTGCGAGACGTCGATCACGTAGTCCAGGCCCGAGATCGCGTCGTAGTTGTAGTCCGGGATGCCGTCGGGGCGGTCCTCGGTCGTCGCGTTGGTGCCGGTCTCGGGGTCGAACACGGCGCCCTCGGCGGTCTGCACGAAGTAGCGGGCCGAGAACTCGAGGTAGTCGCGCACCTCGGCTCCGGTCAGCTCCACTCCGCGGAGGGTGTTCTCGTAGATGTACAGGCCGGCGATGTCGCGGATGCTGACCTGCCCCTTCGGGAAGACGGCGGTGCGCGAGAACGGCGACGCCTGCGAGATCACCGGCAGGTCGGCCCACTCGGTGCCCTCGAGCGCCGTCTCGACGGTCTCGGCCTGGACGGTGTTGATGAAGTCGATGATCGGGGTGTCCTCGTAGCGCGAGGTCGCGGCCGAGAGCTCCTCGACCGAGTCCGCGACGGGGGTGTTGACGTACTCGATCGTGGCGGCGTGCTGCTCGGCGAGGGCGTCGACCAGTGCGGGCGACTCCTCGGCGATGTCCGTCGCGTAGACGGGCTTCGCGACCGGCGCGCTCCCGGCCGACCAGTCGACCTCGAGGCCGCCCGCGGCGTCCGGCACCAGGTTCAGGGTGACCTCGGTGAGGCCCTGCGCCCAGAACTTCGGCTGGGTGACCAGCACCTGCTCGCCGGCGACGTTGGTGAACAGCGTCTGCGGCAGGTCCTTGTGGCTGTGGCCGGCGACGACCACGTCGATCCCGGGGACCTGCGTCGCGATGTTGTTGACGACGTCCTCGTTGAGGTCGGCGGCGTCGTACTCGGCGTCCGGGACCGTGCCCTGGCCGGTGTGCGCGAGGACGACGACCACGTCGGCCTGCTCCTGCACGATCGGGACCCACTGCTTCGCGGCGGCGACCATGTCCTGGAACTCGAGGACGCCGTCGACGTACTGCTTGTCCCAGACGCGGACGCCGGGGGTGACGAGGCCGAGGACGCCGACGGTGACCGTCTTCCCGTCGATCTCGCGCTCGATCAGCGTGTAGGGGTCGTGGTACGGCTTGCCGGTGGCGACGTCGACGACGTTCGCACCCAGCAGCGGGGCGTTGAGATCGCCCTCGTACGCGCTGAGCATGTCGAGCCCGTAGTTGTACTCGTGGTTGCCGACGACCTGCGCGTCGTAGCCGATGGTGTTGAACGCGGTGGCCATCGGGTGCGTCGTCTCGCCGGAGAGGACGCCCGCGGCGCCGTCGCCGAGGCCGTAGTAGTAGGTGAGCGGCGTGCCCTGGATCGCGTCGCCGTTGTCCATGACGAGCACGGACTCCTCGCCCTTCTCGGCGCGGAGGCGGTCGACCTCGGTCGCGACGCGGGTGAGGCCGAGCGTGCCGGCGGCCGGGTACGGCGCGTTCGCGAAGTAGTCCCAGTCGTAGACGTGCCCGTGCGTGTCGGTCGTCGACACCAGGGTGAGCTCGACGCCGTCGTCGAGAGGGGCGGCCGAGGCGATCGGAGCGGCGGTGGCGGCTCCGAGTGCGACGACGGCGAGGAGGCTTGCGGCGCGGAGTCTGCGCATCGTGGTCCTGTTCGCGTGATGAGTGGAGTGTGAACGTCCTCGAATCTATGCGGCGCGTGTGAACTGCGCATGACGGGATCGAGAGCATTGCTCGGCGATGCGTCCGCGGTGCGGCTCCGGTGCCGGGGCGTCCGCCGGGCCGGCCGTCGCCGGGGGCGTCCGCAGGGCCGGCCCGCGTCGGCGCGTCCGCCGGGCCGGCCTCGCGGCGAGGGCGTCCGCCGCACCGGCCTCGCGGCTGGAGGCGTCCTCCGGCCCCTCCGCTAGAATCGAGCGGCTGGTCGCGCGGAGGCGGCACGACTGCCGCGCCGCACCCGCCCACCCCCGCCCCTCCCGTCGAGAAGGACACCGCCATGCCAGCAATCGTCATCACCGGCGCCCAGTGGGGCGACGAGGGCAAGGGACGCGCCACCGACCTCCTCGGCAGCCGCGTCGACTACGTCGTGAAGTTCAACGGCGGCAACAACGCCGGGCACACCGTCGTCGTGGGCGACGAGAAGTACGCCCTGCACCTCCTCCCCTCCGGCATCCTCACCCCGGGCGTCGTCCCGGTGATCGCGAACGGCGTCGTCGTCGACATCGAGGTGCTCTTCCACGAGCTCGAGGCGCTGAGCGCCCGCGGCGTCGACGTGTCGAAGCTGCTCGTCAGCGCCAACGCGCACGTCATCACCAGCTACCACCGCACCCTCGACAAGGTCACGGAGCGCTTCCTCGGCAAGCGCCAGATCGGCACCACGGGCCGCGGCATCGGCCCGGCCTACGCCGACAAGATCAACCGCGTCGGCATCCGCATCCAGGACCTGTTCGACGAGAACATCCTCCGTCAGAAGGTCGAGGGCGCCCTCGACCAGAAGAACCACCTGCTGGTGAAGGTCTACAACCGCCGCGCGATCCTGGTCGAGCAGGTGCTCGAGGACCTGCTGCAGTACACCGAGCGCCTGCGCCCGATGGTCGCCGACACGTCGCTCGTGCTCTCTCAGGCGCTCGACGCGGGCAGGACGGTGCTGTTCGAGGCGGGCCAGGCCACGATGCTCGACGTCGACCACGGCACCTACCCGTTCGTCACCTCCTCCAACGCGACCTCGGGAGGAGCGGCCACCGGCTCCGGAGTCGCGCCGAACCGCATCGACCGCGTCATCGCGGTCATCAAGGCGTACACGACCCGCGTCGGGGCCGGTCCGTTCCCGACCGAGCTCTTCGACGAGTGGGGCGAGTACCTCCGCCGGCAGGGCTTCGAGTTCGGCACCACGACCGGCCGCCCGCGGCGTTGCGGCTGGTACGACGCCCCGATCGCCCGCTACTCGGCGCGGATCAACGGGGTCACCGACTTCGTCCTCACCAAGCTCGACGTGCTCTCGGGCCTCGAGACCATCCCCGTCTGCGTCGCCTACGACGTCGACGGTGTGCGCCACGACGAGGTCCCGGTCTCGCAGAGCGACTTCCACCACGCGAAGCCGATCTACGAGGAGTTCCCCGGCTGGCAGGAGGACATCTCCGGCTGCCGCGAGTTCTCGGACCTGCCGCAGACCGCGCAGGACTACGTGCGCGCGCTCGAGGCGATGAGCGGCGCCCGGTTCTCGGCGATCGGCGTCGGCCCGGAGCGCGAGCAGGTCGTCGTGCTGCACGACCTGCTCGACTAGAGCCTTTCGCCGACCGCACGCCGGTGCGCGCCGCGGCCGACTGCACGCCGGTGCGCGCCGCGTCTCGTCACAGCCGGTGCAGGCCGCGGCCGACTGCACGCCGGTGCGCGCCGCGTCTCGTCACAGCCGGTGCAGGCCGCGGCCGATCGCCGACAGCACGGCCCGCTCGACGTCGTCCCACTGCGTGAGCACCTGGGTCGCCGAGAAGCGGAGGGTGACGTAGCCGTCGACCGCGGCGAACAGATCGCGGCGGCGGTCGTTCTCGAAGTCGTGGGTCGACCTGCCGTCGATCTCGACGATCAGCGTGCGGCCGATCAGCAGATCGACGCGGCCGACGCCGGGGATCCGGGCCTGGGTCGAGCACTCGACCCCGATCGAGTGCAGGCGCCACCGGGCCAGGGTCTCGACGCCGCTGCCCGAGTCGTCGCGGGCGAACGCGAGGAGCGCCTGGAGCCGCTGCGGGCAGGCCGCCCGCAGCTCGGCGAGGTCGTCGGGTCCGAGCAGGCGCTTCTCGAGCGCCGACTCGAGCGCGACCAGCATGTCCTCGGCGCCGAGGGTGCGGCCCAGCTGCAGCAGTGCGTGCGGGACGGACACCCGCAGGGGCTCGTCGTCGGGCCGGGCCGGGTCCCAGTGCAGGCGGACACCGCGGGGAACGGTGAACCGACCGGCGTTCGGCCCGACGTGCACGTGCAGCCGAGGCGAGCGCAGAACCCAGAGTCCGTGGGAGCGAGCCGCATCGGTCGCGGCGAGGCGGCCGCCGAGCCGGAAGGCGGTGAGGGCCTCCGGAGGAAGGTTCGGCGAGGCGTACCGGCCGCTCCGGCCACGGACCAAGCGGCCGTCCGCGACCGCTGCAGTGAGGCCGCGAGCAGTCGCGCCGGCGGCGAGCAGGACCGGCCGCGAGGAGATTCCACCGTGGAGGGACATGAGGCGATCGAGATCCACACGGCGAGCCTGGCGCCCGACCGCCGTTCGGGGAGGGCCTCCTGCCTCTGCCGCGACGACCGGGCCGTCCGATTCGACTGTGGAGGGACGTCGCAAGCCTCTACGACCGGCGATCGTGTTCACAACTCAGGACGAACGTCCTCGGGCCGTCGGATTCATGCGGATCCGGCCGGGTCCGAACGAATTCTTCCTGAGTTGTGAACACGACCGCTGCCGAGCGCGCCGGATAATCGGCCCATGCAGATCTACGCCGACCTCCCGGCCGTCCGCGCACGTCAGATCCTGGCCGACGCCCTCGCTCTCGGCGTGGCCGTCGTGGCGATCGCCGCCGGGATCGCGGTCGGCTCGCTGATCGCCGGCCTGGCCGAGATCGGCCGTCGGCTCGAGAGCGCCGGCAGCGGCTTCGGCTCGACCATGAGCGACGCCGGGACCACCCTCGGCGGCATCCCGCTGCTCGGCGACGCCGTGCGCGCGCCCTTCGACGAGGCGAGCGGGGCCGGCTCCGTGCTGGCCGCCGCCGGACGCGACCAGCAGCAGCTCGCGAGCGCCCTGGCCGTGGTCGCCGGGCTCGCCGTCGGGGGCCTCCCGCTCCTGCTCCTGGCCGTGCTCTGGCTCCGGCCCCGGCTCCGTTTCGCCCGCCGGACCGCCGAGCTGCGCGCCCTGGGCTCGACCGGCGGCGGAACCGAGCTGCTGGCCCTGCGCGCGCTCACCCAGGCGTCCCCCCGCGAGGTCCTCGCCGCGCACCCGGACGCCGCCGCGGGCTGGCGGACCGGCGACCCGGCCGTCACCGCCGCTCTGGCGGCCCTCGCCCTCCGCCGGGCGGGGCTCCGGCCGCGCTGACCCCGGAGGACCACCGCGGGTCCGCCGGAGGGATGACGCCGCGAGCCACTGCGGACGACGCCGGCGACACGGGTGCCTCCGTAGCGTCGGGGACATGCAGAACCAGACCTCCTCCGTCGTGGCGCGCGTCGAGGGCGTGCGCAAGCTCTACGGCAGCACGCCGCCCGTCGTCGCCCTCGACGACGTCACCCTCTCGATCGAACGGGGCGAGTTCACCGCGGTGATGGGCCCCAGCGGATCCGGCAAGTCGACGCTCATGCACGTCCTCGCCGGCCTCGACACCGCCTCCTCCGGCCGCGTGTTCCTGGGCGACGCCGAGATCACCTCGATGAGCGACGCCGAGCTGACGGTGCTCCGCCGCCGCAGCGTCGGCTTCGTCTTCCAGGCCTTCAACCTCGTCCCCACGCTCGACGTGCGCGGCAACATCCGCCTCCCGTTCGAGCTCGACGGCCGCTCCGTGACCGGCGACGAGGAGCAGTGGATCGCCCGGCTGATCGAGTCCCTCGGGCTCCGCGAGCGCCTCACGCACCGGCCCCACGAGCTCTCGGGCGGGCAGCAGCAGCGCGTGGCGATCGCCCGCGCCCTCGCCACCCGGCCGCAGCTGATCTTCGCCGACGAGCCGACCGGCAACCTCGACTCCCGCACCGGCCGCGAGGTCCTCAGCCTGCTCCGGGCCTCCACCCGCGAGTACGGCCAGTCGATCGCGATGGTCACCCACGACCCGATCGCGGCGGCCTACGCCGACCGCATCGTCTTCCTCCGCGACGGGGCCGTCGTCGACGACCGCCGCGGGATGAGCGCCGAGGAGATCTCGCGCGCGATGCTCACGATGGAGGGCGCGGCGTGAGCGGCGTGCGCACGGGCTCGGCCCAGGGCGGGGGCGCCGTCGTCACCGTCGCCGCACTCGCCGCGGCGTTCGGCGCCGTGCTGGTGCAGGTCATCGCCGACATGGTCGCGGCCTTCGCGGCAGCGGGGATCGACGGCATCGGCCAGGTCGCCCTCATGCTCGGGATGGTCGGCGCCGTCTTCTTCGGCATCGCGGTGTTCGTGGGCGGGATCGTCACGGCCAACGCCGTCTCGACCGTCATCGCCGGGCGCACCCGCGAGATCGCGCTGCTGCGCCTGCTCGGCGCCTCCGGCCGGTCGCTGCGCGGCGGGATCGTCCGCACGGGCCTCCTGCAGGGGCTCCTCGGAGCGGCGATCGGCGTGGTCGCCGGCGTCGCTCTCGTGGCGCTCGCCGCGGAGCTCGCCATCCGGAGCGGCACCCTCCCGCGCTTCGACTACCCGCTCGTCTCGCCCGGCCTCGTGCTGCCGCTGATCGCCGTGGTCGCCTCGACGGTCATCGCCTCGTGGTCCGGATCGCGCCGCGTGCTCGCGGTGGCGCCGTCGCAGGCCGCCGGATCGTCCGCCGAGCCCCGCTACGAGGAGCTGCGCGGCCGCACCGCCCGCAATGTCACGGCGATCGTCTTCGTCGTGGTCGGCGCGCTGCTGCTCGCCGCCGGCGTGGTCCTCGGGCTCACCAACCCCGGCGGAGTCCTGCTCGGGCTCGTCGGAGGCATGGCATCCTTCACCGGCGTGATCCTCGGGGCGCCCGTCCTGCTCCCTCCGCTCACCGCCCTCGTGGGCCGCGCTTTCGGCCGGGGCCCCGTCGCGCGTCTGGCGTCCGCCAACGCCGTCCGCAACCCGGCGCGCAGTGCGCGCGCCGTCATCGGCCTGGTCATCGGAGTGTCGCTGGTCACGATGTTCGCGGTCGCCGCCGCCACCTTCGGCTCGATCATGGAGCGATCGGGCGAGACGAACCCCGAGGTGATCGCGGCGTTCGAGCAGTTCATCCAGGTGAGCACCGCGGTGATGAGCGTCCTGCTCGGCTTCTCGGTCGTCCTGGCCGCCGTCGGCATGGTCAACACGCTGTCGCTCAGCGTGCTGCAGCGCCGGCGGGAGCTGGGCCTGCTCCGCGCGCTCGGCTTCACCGGCTCGCAGGTGCGGTCGATGGTGGTGCTCGAGGCGGCGCAGATGATCATCGCTGCCGCGGTCCTCGGCATCGTGCTCGGCGTCGTCTACGGCTGGTGCGGCGCGATCTCGGTGTTCGGCTCGCTGCCGGGCATCGGACTGATCCCGCCGACCGTCCCGGTGCCGATCCTGGTGGGGGTGCTCGTGGTGGGCGTCGTGATCACGGTCGTCTCGGCCGTGCTGCCCGCCCGCCGCGCCACGACGGTGTCGCCGGTCGCCGCTCTCGCGGTGGCCTGAGGGCCGGCGCCGCCGGATCGAGGAGAGCCCGCGGCGTGAGGACAGGCGCCGTCCCGCGGAGGACCCGGAGGCAGGCACCACGCAGAACCCGCGGCCTGAAAGGCGGCGCCCTCACACCACCGAGAACCCCGCGGCGAGGGGCTCCCGCCCGCTGAGCGCGAGCAGGAGCTCCTCGCCGCGTCCGGCTCGAGCAGCCAGCCCGCCGGTCAGCGCGCAGCACGCCTCGACGGCCTCGGCGGGCAGCACGTGCCGGATCCCGGTGGCGCGCGAGAGGTCGAGCGTGTGCACGACCAGCTCGAGCAGCCGGGTCCGGAGGTACTCGCCCAGCTCGATCGCGTGGCCGCCCACGGCGACGAGGCGGCCGGGACGCTGGGCGGCGACCAGCTCGACCGCGCGGCCCGCCGCCTCCGCCAGCGCCTGAGCCGGCCTGTCGCCGAGCAGCAGTCCCGCCTCGACCCCCCGCTGCGCCACCGCCACGGGGTCGGCGACGTTCCCGGCCAGCGCGGCGTAGTAGTCGAGCGCGTCCTCGATGGTCGGCTGGGGCGGCTCCGGAGCGAGGAGGTACGCCTCGACCGTCAGCACGGCCCGGGAGGCGTGGCCCGCGAGGCCTCGGACGTCCCAGACGCCGAGCCCCGGCTGCTCCCACTGGTCGTCCCGCACCTGAGCGAGCAGGCCGACGAGGGCGGCGGCGGCGGACTCGAACAGTGCGGCGGTGCTCATGGAGCCATGCTGGCACGGTGCCCCACACTGATCGCATGAGCAGTCCCCGCCGCCCCGGTCCCGTCACACTCGTCGGCCGCTCGATCGTCCTCGAGCCGCTCGCCGCCGAGCACGTCGAGCCGCTCCGGCGGGCGATCGGGCGTCCGGAGGTGTTCGCCGGCGGCTACGGAGGAGGACCCGCCGGCCTCCCCGGCGGACCGGAGGAGTTCCGCGCCTTCGTCGACCGCTACTACCCGTGGGGCACGGGCCTGCCGTTCGCCGTGCTGCAGGAGGGGCGCGTCGTCGGCACGACCTCGCTGGCCGACTTCGACGAGACGCGCGAGGCGGCCCACCTCGGCTGGACAGCCTACGCGCCCGAGACGTGGGGCACCGTCGTGAACCCGGAGGCGAAGCGGCTGGTGCTCGCTCTCGCCTTCGACAGCGGCTACGAGCGGGTGAAGCTCCAGGCGGATGCGGTGAACGCGCGCTCGCGGGCCGCGATCCTCCGCCTCGGCGCCGTGTTCGAGGGGGTGCTCCGCCACGACCAGCGGCGGGCCGACGGCTCGTGGCGCGACACGGCCGTCCACTCGATCCTCGCGGCCGAGTGGCCGGCCGTCCGCGACGCGCTCGACCGTCGGATCGACGCGGCGCTAGCGCTCTCTCCCTCGGCCGCGCAACCGCTGACCGACCGGGCGCCCGAGGAGTAGGAAGGAGGCATGGAACGCATCCACTACGCCGGCAGCTCCGTGCTGACGGGTACCGCCATCGCGCGGTCGCTGCTGGCCTACGCGGAAGCGCTGGCGCTCACCAAGGGGTCGATCACGGTCGACATCCCGATCCGCCAGGAGTCCGGCCTGCCCGGACGGGCGGCGCTGCTGATCGGACCGGCGAGCCAGCTGTTCTCGGAGTCCGAGGACGACGGAGCCGAGGAGCTGCTCGACGAGGAGCTCGTCGAGCGCTTCACCCGCGAGACGGCCCGCCTGGGCGTCTCGCACCCCGTGGCCGAGGAGGACGGCGGCGCCGGGCCCCTCTCCGCCGTCGACACCGAGATCCCGCACTTCCACGGCGAGGACGACTCCTGGTGAGCATCCGGGGCGCCGGTAGTATCGACACCCACGACTGCGCCCGACCCTTCGCGGACGGGCGACTTCCCGAACGGAGAACCGCCTGATGGGGCGACTGATCTACGACTCGACCCTCGAGGCCGACTTCGACGACCGTCTGCTGGCGCACCTGCAGATCGTGATCGGCTCGAAGCTCGCGCGCAACGAGTCCTTCTACTTCTCCTGGAAGGACTCCCAGGCGGTCGGCGACGGACGCACCTCGATCTGGCTGCACCCCGCCATCCCGTTGCGCTTCAAGTACCACGGCGGCCGCGCACCGAACATCAACCCGGACTGGATCCGCCAGCTGCTCGCCGACTCGCACACGGCGCACGGGCTGCGGATCAGCGAGGAGCCCCACGGGACCGCCCGTCAGAGCGAGGAGAGCATGCTGTGAAGCGCGTCGAGATCATCTACGGCGGAGCGCCGTTCAGCCTGAGCGAGACGAGTGCCGCGGAGGTGCGCGAGAGCATCGACCGCGCCCTGGACGGCTCCGCGTCGCGCTGGATCACGGTGAACCAGGGCGAGGGCGAGCCTCGCGAGACCTCGATCCTGATCACGCCGGGAGTGGCGTTCTCGGTCGCGGACGTCGCGCACTGAGGCTCGTGCCGCGGTCCCGGTGACCGCCGGGGCTCGCGCCGCCGGCTCGGTCCGGGGCGCTCGCGCCGCCGGCCCGGCTCCGAACGGCTGCCGTGGCAGGCGCACCCGCCCCGCTCAGCCCGCCAGCACGCGCGGGAACTCGCCCGGGATCTCGCTCGCGAGATAGCCGGCCGGGCCGATCCGCGCGGTGAGGCGCGTGTCCGCCTCCGTGTGCAGGAAAGCGCCCCACGCGGCCGCGCCCATCGGGTCGACGCCGCGCCCGCGCAGGCCCGCCGTCGCTCCGGCGAGCACGTCGCCGCTGCCCGCGGTGGCCAGACCGGGATGCTCGCCCTCGATCCGCACCGCGTCGCCGTCGGGCGAGGCGATCGTGTTGAACAGGCTCACCACCGCGCCGTAGCGCTCGGCGACCGCGAGAGCGGCCCGCTCGACGTCGTCGACCTCCTCGCCGAGGAGCCGGGACGCCTCCTCCGAGTTCGGGGTCAGCAGGAGCCGGCCCGCGAGCCTCCGCGCGAGACGGCGCTGCCCGGGCAGGACCCCGAGCGGGAAGGCGTCGAGGTGGACGGCCGGCACGTCGTCGAGGAGCGGAGCGAGGGCCCGCAGGGTCGCGGCGGTCGCGCGCGGGTCGTCCAGGCCGGGCCCGATCAGGGCGACGTCGGCGGAGGCGAGCTCGCCGGCCAGGACGTCGAGCCCCCGGCCCGCGACGGAGCCGGTCCGCGTCTCCGCGAGCGGGACCACTCCGCACTCCGGCAGCGCGACCGCGGTGGCCGACGCGACCGACTCGGCGACGCAGAGCGTGATGCGCCCCGCGCCGGTCCGCAGCGCGGCGATCCCCGCGAGGATCGCGGCTCCGGGCGTCTTGCGGGCGCCGCCGACGACGACCACGTCGCCGCGGGAGTGCTTCGAGCCTCCGGGCTCGGGGAGTGGCCAGCGCTGCTCGAGCAGGGCGCGGGAGACGAGGTCACTCACGGGGGTCTCCTTCTCCGGCCGCGCGGTCGTCGTGCCGGGTGACGGGGGCGCCGGAGCGCTCGAGGTGGGACGTGCGGTTGAAGCGCTCGAGACGCCACGCATCGCCGTCGCGGACGAGACGGGTGACGGAGCCGTTGGCGACGGGCGTCGAGGCGCCGATGTCGAGCAGCTCGCGCTCGGAGAGGCCCTCGAGGACGTAGCGGAGGACGAGGACGACCGCGTCGTGGCAGAAGAGGATCGCCGGCCCGGGAGGCGCGGCGACAGCGAGGTGGTCGACGAACGCGCGGACGCGGAGCGCGAGATCCGTCCAGGCCTCCCCGCCCGGCGGGCGGTAGTAGAACTTGCCGAGCCACTCGCGCCGAGCCGCCTCCTCGGGCATCCGGGCCCGCACGCCGGCGGACGTGAGGCGGTCGGTCACGCCGAGATCACGGTCGCGCAGGCGCTCGTCGGGGCGCAGCCGCAGGTCGATGCCGGCCTCGCCGAGGGCGAGACGCGCGGTCGCGGAGGCGCGGCGGTAGGGCGAGGTCCAGGCGGAGGCGGGTCGCGCCTCCTCCGCCAGCCACCGGCCGAGCGCGCGGGCCTGCTCTTCGCCGGAGGGGGAGAGCTCGACGTCGGGGTCGCGGCGGTCGACGGCGATCTCGTGCGCCCCCGAGGCCTCGGCGGCGCTCGCCGCGATGTTGGCGAGGCTCTCGCCGTGGCGGACGAGGAGGAGCTCGGTCGGGCCGGTGGAGGAGTCGGGCATGGCTCCACGCTCCGCCTCGCGGGCCGGAGCCGCCAGGGGGTTCCGCCGCGGCGACGCGGATTGCTACGGGGGCGTCAGGGCGCCTCTCCGTCGGCGCGCTCCTCCGCCGAGACCGCCGTGACGACCGCGGTGAGCGTCTCGGGGTCGCTCAGGATGCGGAAGTGCCCGCCGGTCTCGATCCGGACGTTGACCGCGCCCTCGAGCATGCTGCCCTCGGGGATGTGCGGATCGAAGAGGCCGAACACGGAGGTGATCCGCGCGTTCGCTCCGGAGCGGCTCGACAGCAGCAGGGTCGTGGCGTCCCTCGGCGAGAAGGCGCGCAGGCTCCGGAGGACCAGGTAGGGCGCGTAGCGGGAGCCGCCGAACGGGGTCGCCACGGCGACCATCCGGTCGACCCGGCCGTCCGGGTCCAGCTCGGTCATCACGTACTTGCCGATCAGCCCGCCCTTGCTGTGGGCGACGATCACCACGTCGCGGAGCCCGTGCTCGGCGAGGTAGGCGGCCACGTCCTCCGCGGTCCGGGCGACCGGGCGGCCGTTCCGGCCGAGGCTCGTCAGCACGTGCAGCGGGTGCCCGCGCTCGTGCAGAGGGTCGATGATCGGGCGGAGGAAGGACCAGGTCTCCCAGATCCCCGGGAGGACCACGACGGGCCGCCGGTCGCCGTCGAGGTAGTCGTCCGGGGCGCGGCGCGAGAGGACGCCCCGCACCTGCCAGGCGACGGCGTAGGCGTAGTCGCGGATCCACCAGACGGCGTCGCGCAGCAGGCGTCGGAGCCGGCTCATGCGGCCGGCTCCGACCGCAGGGGGAGCGGGGCGACGGGACTCTCGCCGAGGGCGGCGGCGAAGCGGAGGATCTCGCGGGCGAGCGCTCCCGGCTCGGTGCGGGGGACGACGTGGCGCGAGCCGGCGAACTCGACGAGCCGCCCCTCGCGCGCGCGGGCCGTGAGCCGCTCGCACCAGTCCCGGGTGGCGATCGGATCGTTGCGGCCGCGGGCGACGAGGACCGGCACCTCCAGCCGGGCGACTCGCTCCTGCACCGGATGCCGCAGCATCTCGGGCAGCTGGCGCAGGTACCAGCGCAGGCCGCCGCGCAGGTAGTCGGCCAGCAGGATCGCGTCGACGCCCACCGGCTCGCCGAGGCAGTCGCGCAGCAGCGCGAGCCCCTGGCGGACCGTTCCCGGCCGCTGCGGATCCACCACCGGCCCGATGAGCACCGCGCCGTCGACCAGCCCGGGCGCGCGCAGCCCCAGCTCGACCGCCACCTGCGACCCCATCGAGTGCCCGACGACGACCGCGCGCGAGACGCCCAGTCCGCGGAGGACCTGCTCGACCTGCCGCGCGTGGTCCTCGAGGCCGACCCTCCGCCGCGGGCGCCCGTTCGCGCCGAAGCCGGCGAGGTCGACGCCGATCACCCGGCCGTGCCGCTTCAGGCGGGCGGCGAGCGGCGAGAAGGTGTGGTGCGACATCCCGATCCCGTGGATCAGGACGAACACGGCGCCCGCTCCGGCCGGACCGGTGTCGACCGTCCGCAGCGTGACGCCCTCGACCTCGTGTCGCACGGGGAGGACGCGGCGGGGCGGTGTCGGCAGCATCGTCCCAGGCTAGGGACCGGTGGCCGGGCGCGCGGGGGGATGCGCCCGCTCCCGCCGTGGTCTAGGCCGGATCCGGCCTGGGGAGGAGCGTTCCCTCCGCCGGCCGCCGTCGAGCGTCCCGTCGTCCCCGCTGTCAAGCGGCTCCTCCCCGGCGGCGCCCCTGCCTAGCCTCGGAGGAGGGGGCCGGCGTGCGCCGCTCCCGGAGGGATGACGCCATGCGGATCGCGATCGTCGGAGCGACCGGCAACCTGGGGACGGCGCTGCTGCGGCGCCTGCACGGCGAGGCCGGGGTGGAGGAGATCGTGGGCATCGCCCGCCGGGCCCCTCGGCTCCGCTCGGAGGAGTACCGCGAGGTGCGCTGGGTCGAGATCGACCTCGCGTCGAGCGTCGCACCGCGGCGGCTCCGCGAGGCCTTCGCCGGCGTCGACGCCGTCGTGCACCTGGCCTGGGCGCTGCAGCCCAGCCACGACGAGCCGTTCCAGCGGCTGGTCGACGTCGGAGGCACCGCGGCCGTGCTCGAGGCCGTCGCCGCCGCGGGAGTCGGCCACGTCGCCGTCGCCTCGTCCGTGGGCGCCTACAGCGCGGCGCCGAAGTCGATCCGGGTGACCGAGGACTGGCCCACCGGAGGCCTGCACACCTCGACCTACAGCCGCCACAAGGCCGCGAACGAACGGCAGCTCGACGTCTTCGAGGAGCAGCACCCCGAGATCGTCGTCACGCGCCTGCGCCCGGGGCTCGTCTTCCAGCGCGGAGCGGCGACCGAGATCGCCGGGCTGTTCGCGGGCCCCCACTACCCGACGCGGTGGCTGAAGGCGGTCCGGATCCCGGTCCTGCCGCTTCCGAGGAGCATCGTCTTCCAGGGCGTGCACGCCGACGACGTGGCCGACGCCTTCTGGCGCGTGCTCGACCGGCGCGCCGGCGGAGCCTTCAACATCGCGGCCGAGCCGGTCCTCACTCCGGAGCGGCTGGCACGCGCCTTCGGCGCCCGCCTGGTCACGGTGCCGTTCGGGCTGCTCCGCTCCGTCGTCACCGCGACCTGGCACCTGCGCCTCCAGCGCACGGACGCGGGCTGGCTCGACATCGCGGGCAACATCCCGGTCATGTCGACCGAGCGCGCCCGCGCGGAGCTCGGCTGGGCGCCGACCCGCACGGCGGAGGAGGCGCTCGCCGAGCTCGTGGCCGGCCTGGCCGACCGCTCGACCGTCCCGGGCTCGCCCCCGCTCCGGGGCTGATCCGGCCGGGCGCGCAGCCGAGGCGCGCCCGCCCGGTCACTCCGCGACGCGGATGAGCACCTTGCCCGTCGCGCCCTGCTCGACCGCGTCGTGGGCGGCCGCGGTCTCCTCGAGCGGGAACCAGGTCAACGGGAGTCCCGCCTCCTCGCCCACCGGGAGGGCGCCGTCGACGAGCGCCGCGGTGATGTCCTCGGCCGCGGCCTGCAGCGCCTCCTCGCCCACGGTGTAGAGCAGCAGGCCCTGCCAGCGGGCGTTCTTCGCGAAGCTCGCGACGATCGGCACGGTGAACTCGTCGCCGTTGTTGTTCGCGTAGTAGCCGATGCTGCCGTGGTTGGCGAGCACCTCGACGTCGAGCGCGGCGTTCTGGGCCGGGGCCACCTCGACCACGTGCTCGACGCCCTCGGGGGCGAGCTCGCGGATCCGGTCGGCGAGCGCGGCGTCCGGGTACTGCAGCACGTGCTGCGCGCCGGCCGCACGGGCGAGCCGCTCCTTGGAGTCGCTGCTCACCGTCGCGATGACGGTCGCGCCGGCCCAGACCGCGAGCTGGACGGCGGCGTGCCCGACGGCTCCGGCGCCGCCCTGGACCAGGACGGTGCGGCCGGCGAGGGCGCCGGGTGCGAGGCGGGAGGGGCCGTGCTCGTGCACGGTGAGGGCGCGGTGGGCGGTCATCGCGGGGACGCCGAGGCTCGCGGCGACGTCGGTGCCCACGCCCTCGGGCAGGCGCACGACGTGCTCGGCGGCGAGCACCGCCGACTCCTGCGCGGTGCCGGTGGGGCGGCGGTGCGCGGAGAGGTACATCCAGACCCGGTCGCCGACCGTCAGGCCCTCGACGCCCTCGCCGACGGCGTCGACGACTCCGGCGCCGTCCTGGTTCGGCACGACCTCGTCGAACGCGAGGTCGCCGTCGGCGCGCGCCTTCCAGTCGGTCGGATTCACGCCCGAGGCCAGGACGCGGACGCGGACCTCGCCGGCGCCCGGCGCCCGCTCCTCCCGGTCGACGAGGGAGAGGACGGAGGAGTCGCCGGTGCGGGAGTAGATGATCGATCGCATACGGAGGGCAAGGAGCGCGGGCGGCGGCGTATTCCCGGCGGCACGACGAAGGGCGGCGGGCCCGGAGGCCCACCGCCCTGTCAGCGCCGACGGATCAGTGCTGCACGTCCTCCTGGACGGCGTGCTTGGCCTCGCGGGCCGAGTCCTTCACGTCGTCGGTGGCGGAGGTGCCCGCCTCCTTGACGTTCTGCGCGGCGTCGGCCGCGGTCTCCTTGACGGAGGCGAAGGCCTGCTGCGCGGGCTCGCGGAGCTCGCTCGCCGCCTCCTTGGCCGCGTCGGTCACCTTGTCGACGACCGGCTGGGCCTGCTCCTTGACGCGGCTCGCCGCCTCCTTCTCCTTGCTGGAGGCGGGGATGAGCGAGGCGACGAGGAGTCCGGCGCCGAGGGCGATGAGCCCCACGGCGAACGGGTTGCCCTCCGCCTTGGCCTTCGCCGAGCCCGCACCGCTCGAGAGCGAGTCGGACGCGTCGTGCGCCGAGCCCATCACGCGGTCGCGGACGGAGCCCACGGCCGACTTGACCTTGTCGGTCTGACGCTGCGCGATGGCGGACGGGCTGACCTTCTCGGCCAGCGCGTCGACGTCGCCGCCGAGCTCGAGGCGCGTGCGCTCGATGTCCGCCCGGATCTCCTCGGGTGTCTTGTTCTGTCCTGCGTCGTACGTCATCGTCCTGCCCCGTTCGGCTTGAGGGTGTCGGGAATCTTCTTGAGGGAGTCGACCGTCTCGGGAGCGCCGTCGACCTGCTTCAGGCTCTTGCGGCCCACCGCGTAGAGGATCGCGGCCACGATCGCCCAGATGACGGCCACGACCACTCCGGACCAGCCGTTGCCGATCAGAGTGCCCAGGCCCCACCAGAGGGCGATCGAGAGGAAGAGCACGGCCATCAGCGCGGCGTAGCCCGCCCCGCCGAGGAGGCCCGCTCCCTTGCCCGCCTTGCCGGCGGACTCCTTGAGCTCGGCCTTCGCGAGGGCCATCTCCTGACGGATCAGGGTGGAGAGGTCGCGCGAGACCTCGCCGAGCAGATCGCCCAGCGACGTCGACCCGGCCCGCTGGTCGGGCGTGGGCTCCGTCGAGCGGTGCGCGCCGGAGAGGTCGCTCACAGCCGGGAGCCGTTCGGGAAGCCGCCGTCGAGCGGGTCGGCGACGGGCTCGGTCGGTGCATAGTCGCGCTCGAGGGAGCTCGAGCCGACGGTGCCGTAGGCGGACGCGACGGGAGCGTCGTACGTGGACGCCGGGGTGGTCGAGACGGGGGCGTCGAACTCGGGCCCGTCGGTGCGGGTGGTCGCCGCCTCCTTCTCGTCCTTCGCGTCCGCGGTCAGGGCGCGGATGAGGCGCCCGCCGACGAGGCCGGTCGCGGCGGCGATGAGGATGAAGGCGCCCGGACGGCGGCGGGCGAACGCGCGCACGTCGTCGAGGAGCTCGGACGGGTCGCGGTTTTCGAGCCACGTCGCCACGCCCTGCACGCGGGTGGCCGCCTGCGAGACGAGGTTCGATGCGGCGTTGTCGCTGCCGCCCTCGCCGTTGGCCAGCGCGGTCAGGTCGTCGCTGAAGGCGCGGGCGCCCTTGGCAGCGTTCTCCTTCTGCGCGTGGGCCTGCTCGGTGAACTGGGTGCGACCCTGCTCGTAGAGGTCGCGGACCTGGACCCTGGCCTCCTGGACCACGTTGGCGGCCTCGTCCTTGCCGGTCGAGAGCACCTCGCCCGCGGCCTGCTTGGCATCGCCGGCGACGGCGCCGGCCTGGTCCTTGGCGGTGCCTGCGGCGGCGCTCGCCTTCTCCTTCGCGGAGTCGACCGCGCCGGAGCCGGAGTCGGTCGTGTCGGTGGAGGCGGCGTGAGCGCCGGTCTCATAACCGGTGGTGCCGGTCGGGGTGTCGGTCGCGCCGAAGTTCGCGGCGCCGTCTCCGAAAGGAGGTGAAGCGGGATCGATGTTCGACATCGTCTGCCCTTCCAGTAGTCGAGTGGGGTGCCGCAAGTCTGGGCGGGGCGTCCCGGAAGCAGGAAGGGCGTAGCGGTTGACCCCCGGAAAGGGCTAGCATCCCGCGCCCCCGAGACGGTGCGTGGTCACGGCCTCGTCCGGCCGTGGGAGCAGTCAAGCCCTCCTGGCCTGCGCCGGGTCTGCCTACTGTCGAAGGAGACATCGGACGTCCGCACCCGGATCCGCTCAGCTCCCCGGAAAGGCACAACCAGTCATGCTCTCCTCCCGCCAGGCATCCCCGCTCTCCCCGTCCCGCTCCTCGCGCGCCCGCGTGCTCGGCGCCCTCGGAGCCTCCGCTCTGCTGATCGGCCTGCTGGCCGGCTGCAGCGGTGACGCCCAGACGCCGAACCAGTCGGGGAGCGCGGTGCCCACCAGCGCCGACGACGGATCGTCGCAGACGCCCACGAACGCGCCCTCCCAGTCGGCCCCGTCGGAGTCCGCCACTCCCGCGACCTGATCCCGCGCCCTCGACCGGCCGGCCCCGCTCGAGGGCGCGAATCATGGCAGTCCAGCGGGCGCTCGGGCAAGCCCCTTCCCGCTCCCAGGAAGCGGGCAGTTCCCGGTCCTACGGTCGTGCCAACGATCAGCGAAGGAGGCACCACCATGGGGCTCGATGACAAGATCAAGAACGCCGCTCAGGACATCGCCGGCAAGGCGAAGGAAGCCCTGGGCGACCACAAGAACGACGACAGCCTGAAGGCCGAAGGCCAGAAGGACCAGGCTGCGGCCTCGGCCAAGAAGGCCGGCGAGGACGTCAAGGACGTCTTCAAGTAGGTCTCAGTCGAACGACGAAGGCGGCGCTCCCCTCGGGGGGCGCCGCCTTCGTCGTTCGCCGCTAGGGCCGCAGGACGACCTTGATGCAGCCGTCCTCCTTCTTCTGGAACGTCTCGTAGAGGCCGGGAGCGTCCTCGAGCGGTGCGCGGTGCGTCACCAGGTCCATCACGCCGAGCGGATCGGACGGGTCCTCCACCAGCGGCAGCAGCTCGTCGATCCAGTGCTTCACATTGCACTGGCCCATCTTCATCGTGACCTGCTTGTCGAACATCGACTTCAGCGGCATCGGGTCGGCCTCGCCTCCGTAGACTCCGCTCAGCGAGACCGTGCCGCCGCGGCGCACCAGGTCGAGGGAGGCGTGCACGGCCGCGAGCCGGTCGACGCCGACCGTGTCCATCGCCTTGCGGGCGATCGGGTCGGGCAGGAGCCCCGCCATCGTCTGCGCGAAGGAGCCGACCGGCGAGCCGTGCGCCTCCATTCCGACCGCGTCCAGGACCGAGTCGGGACCGCGCCCGTCGGTGAGGTCGCGGAGGCGGTCGGTCACGTCGTCCGAGAGGTCGAAGACCTCGACGCCGTGGCGCGCGGCCATCTCGCGGCGCTCCGCCACCGGGTCGATCGCCATGACGCGGTAGCCCTTGTGGACGCCGATGCGCGCGGCGAACTGGCCGACGGGGCCGAGCCCGAAGACGACGAGCGAGCCGCCGTCCGGCACCTGCGCGTAGTCGACGCCCTGCCAGGCGGTCGGCACGATGTCGCTGAGGAAGAGGTAGCGCTCGTCGGGGAGGTCGGTGCCGACGACGACGGTGTTGTAGTCGGCGAGCGGCACGCGCAGCAGCTCGGCCTGGCCGCCGGGGACCTGCCCGTACATCTTCGTGTAGCCGAAGAGCGCCGCTCCCGACTGGTACTCGGTGACCTGCGTGGTCTCGCACTGCGACTGCAGTCCGTTGCGGCACATGAAGCACTCGCCGCAGGAGATGTTGAAGGGGACGACGACGCGGTCGCCCACCGAGAGCTTCGAGACGGCCGATCCGACCTCGACGACGACGCCCATCGGCTCGTGGCCGAGCACGTCGCCCTTGTCGAGGTAGGGGCCCAGGAGGCGGTAGAGGTGCAGGTCTGACCCGCAGATCGCCGTCGAGGTGATCTGCACGATGGCGTCGGTCGGCTGCTGGATGCGGGGGTCGGGGACGGTCTCGACCGAGACCTTCTCGATGCCCTGCCAGGTGAGTGCTCGCATGCTCGTGTCCGTTCTCCGGCTCGCGCCGGTCGGGGTCGGTGTCCCTCCACCGCACACCCGGAGGGCGCCGAGGGGGAGGGGCTTGACGCTCCCCGGAGCGTTCCCGAGGGGGATTCCCGGGAGAACGCACGGACGTGCATCCCGCGTTCACCCGACTCACGGCGGCCGAGTGGTGGGATGGGGGGATGGATGCTCTCTACACCGCCATCGCCCACGCCTCCGGTGGAGGACGCGACGGCCACGTCCGAACCGAGGACGACCGTCTCGACCTCGACACCCGCGCCCCGCAGGAGCTCGGCGGCTCCGGCGAGGGGACCAACCCCGAGCAGCTGTTCGCGGCCGGCTACTCCGCCTGCTTCCTCAGCGCCCTGCACGGCGCCGGTCGCCAGCTGAAGATCGACACGACCGACGCGGCCGTCTCGGCCAGCGTCTCGATCGGGAAGAACGACTCCGACGGCTTCGGCCTCTCGGTCGAGCTCGACGTCTACGTGCCGAAGGCGAGCTCCGAGGACGCGCAGAAGGTCGCCGATGCGGCGCACCAGCTCTGCCCGTACTCCAACGCCACCCGCGGCAACATCCCTGTGCAGATCAACCTGGTCGACTGACCGAGCCCTCTCGACGGCCCCTCCCGGACTCCGGGCAGGGGCCGTCGTCGCGTCCGGGGGCGGTCCGTTAGGGTCGGGGCATGACCGAGGAGCTGTCGCACGAGGAGCCGTCGCACGAGGAGTCCCAGGCGCGGGCCGAACTCGTGCAGATCCGTCAGAGCATCGACAACATCGACGCGGCGCTGATCCACCTGCTCGCCGAGCGCTTCAAGTTCACGCAGAAGGTCGGCCGGTTGAAGGCCGCGCACGGGCTGCCCGCCGCGGACCTCGAGCGCGAGGCCCGCCAGATCGCGCGGCTGCGGGCGCTCGCCGAGGAGTCCCACCTCGACCCGGCGTTCGCCGAGAAGTTCCTCGGCTTCATCGTCGCGGAGGTCATCCACCACCACCAGCGCATCGCCGACGGCGCCGAGGACTGAGCCTCAGCCCTCGATCCGCAGCAGCCCCGCCGTGCGCTCGCGCAGCACGCCGAGCAGCAGCGGGTAGTCGGGGAAGAGCTGGTCGCGCCGCAGCGTCGGCACCCGGAGCCCGAGGGGGACCTCCGTGATGCGGCCGTTGGTCTCGGTGAGGGTCAGCCGGAGGCCCCGGCTCCCCGTCGGGCTCGAGGCGACGACCGAGCGCAGGGCCTCGAGCGGGAAGATCAGCCCGTCGATCTGGATGGCCGACTCCGACACCACGATCGAGCCGGGCAGCCCGGGCCTCAGCGCCAGCCGCGCGGCGACCAGCCCGAGCGGGAGGGAGAGCGCCACGACGACCGCCCCCAGCGCGATCTGCGCGCGGTCGCCCGACGGGGATCCCGCGAGGGCGACGGCCAGGACGCCGGCGGCGAACGCCTCCGTGGCGACGACGACCAGGGCGACCGCCCGGCGCCGGAGCGGAGCACGGTGCGGCCGGAAGCGGACGGCCGAGGCGGGCCCGGCCAGAGCGGGCGGCAGAGCGTCGCGGACGCGGGCGGCGGCGCCGAGGTCGGCGAGCAGGGCGGCGAGGTCCTCCGGGCGGAAGTGCGCGCAGCGGACCTCGACTCCGTCGCCGCGGCACCAGGCGACGAAGCCGTCGCCGTCGGCGGACTCGAGGAAGCGGACCGACCGGCGGGGCCACTGCTCGCGGCGGCGGCGGCCGCGCATCAGCACGACCTGCGTCTCGGTCGTCATCACGCGGGTGGGGGAGACGACGAAGAGCGAGACCGCCGAGACCAGCCCGATGACGACGGTGAGGGCGAGGAGCCCGAGCGCGAGCACCGACTCGTCGAGGATGCCGCGGCGGTCCGCGAGGACGGCGAACGGGATGAGCACGGCCGCGAGGCCGGCGCCGAGGAGCCGCAGGAGGAGGGCGCGGAGGCGCCGCAGGACCGACGGGCCGTGCACCCGTCGCGTCCGGATCGCCATCGGTTCCGACTCCATCGCGTCAGGCTAGCCCCGGCCGGGGCCGGTCGCCCGGACAGGCGCGTCGGTGGCGCGATCCTCGCGCCACCCGTCCCCGGTTCGGGAGAGGAGTGGCGCGAGGCGCGGCCTACGCCTCGGCGGTGCGGTGCAGGGCGCGGACCGAGACGACCCTGCGGCGGGCGATCGCGGCGACCGTGAGCAGCAGGCCGAACAGCAGCCAGATCACCAGGCCGACGACGGCGCCGGCCGTGCCG
The DNA here is from genome assembly GCF_002931755.1 of Rathayibacter sp. AY2B3. Lineage (NCBI taxonomy): Bacteria > Bacillati > Actinomycetota > Actinomycetes > Micrococcales > Microbacteriaceae > Rathayibacter > Rathayibacter sp. AY2B3. The sequence continues at coordinate 23,850 of NZ_PSUG01000034.1, forward strand.
TCGGTGCCCTCGACCACTCCGGACAGCGCGTTCTGCGCCGCCGAGAGCGGCAGGAACCCGAGCACGTCGTCGAACAGCCCGGGCACCGTCGAGATGATGCCCGCGCCGAGCCCGATCACCGCCGCGACCATCGCGAGGAAGCGGCCGATCCCGCCGAGCAGGGCGACCAGCCCCTGGTTCACTGCGGCGAACGAGGCGCCGGTGAGCATCGCCAGGAGGGCGAAGCCGACCCAGCGGCCCGGCTCCAGCCCCGCGACCCCGCTCATCACGATCGCGACCGCGAGCCCCTGCACCACGCCGATCACGAGCGCCGGCACGTAGGAGGAGAGGGCGAGCGCCGCGGAGGAGCGGGTCGAGGAGAGCGCGCGGTGCGAGAACACGGCGAGCACCAGGAACGTCGCGAGGGCGCCGAGCCAGAGGGCGATGGTCGCGAAGAACGGGACGCTGGAGGCTCCGAACAGGTCGGTCGCGCTGCTCGCGTTCTCGACCGGGTCCGAGACGACGTCGGCCAGGTTGGTCGACTCCGACTCGGTGTAGGTCGGGAGCTGAGCGACGGCCGCGTCGAGCCCGGTGGCGAGCGTGCGGGTGCCGTCGGCGAGCTGCACGGCGCCGTCCGAGACCCCGCTCGCGCCGTCGGCGAGCTGGTCGGCTCCGTCGGCGGCGGAGGAGGCTCCCGTGGCGAGGTCGGCGGCGCCCCCCGCGGCGGTGGTCGCTCCGGTCGCGAGGTCGCGGGCGCCGCCCGCGGCGGTGGTCGCGCCGGTCGCGAGCTGCGCCGCTCCCGCCGCCGTGGTGTCGGCGCCGTCGGCGAGCTGAGACGCGCCCCCCGCGGCGGTGTCCGCGCCGTCGGCGAGCTGCGTCAGGCCGGCGGACAGCTGTCCGATGCCTCCCGAGAGAGTGCGCGCGCCGGTGGCGGACTGCCCGACCCCGTCGATCAGCGAGGGCTGCCCGTCGCCTCCGAGGCGGATGCCCGCGTCGATCCCGGCGACGGCTCCCGCGGTCTGCTCGGTGAGGGTCACGGCTCCGGTGGGCCCGCTCGTCGAGGCGAGGACCGCCTTCGCCGCGATGCACTCCGCGGTCGTGCAGGACTCGAGGACGGTCGAGAGGCCGGCGAACGTCTGCGCGGTGGCGGCGGCGGCGCCGGCGCTGAGGGCGGCGACCTGCTGAGTCCCGTCGCCGGTCCTCACCACTCCCTCCCGCAGCTGGTCGAGCCCGTCGGCCAGGTCGGAGGCGCCGCCCTGCAGCGCGGTCGCGCCGGTCGCCGAGTCGCGGGCGCCCGTCGCGAGCTGTCCCACTCCGCCGGCGACGCCGCGCGCGCCGGTGGCCAGCTGCGCGACTCCGCCGGAGAGGTCGGAGGCCCCGGTGCCGAGCTGCCCCACGCCGTCGGCGAGGGACGAGGCTCCGGTGCCGATCTGCCCGACGCCGTCCGAGAGCGAGGAGGCGCCGGTGGCGAGCTCGTCGATCCCGTCGGCGAGGCTGCTCGTGCCGTCGGCGAGGGTGGAGGCGCCGGTGCCGAGCTGGTCGGCGCCGTCGGCGAGCGTGCCCGCGCCCTCGGCCGCCTGGCCGATCTGCTCGTTGAGGGTGTTGAAGCCGACGTAGACGTTCTCGAGGTAGGCCGTGGTCAGCTGCGTGTTGAGCAGTGAGGTCGCGGTGCTGGTGACGGTCGCCGAGATGGCGTCGTCGACGAGCTTGGCCTTCTCGCTGGTGGCGATGTCGATGGTCGCCTTCGTCGCCTCCGCGGCGTCGCCCGAGTACGAGGTGGCGGCGGCGGAGAAGGACGAGGGGATCGTCACGACGGTCGCGTAGCTGCCGTCGGCGAGGCCCTTCGCGGCGTCGTCCTTGTCGGTGAGGACCCAGGTGAAGTTGCCCGTCGAGTCCGAGCCGGAGACGTTGGGCACCGGGGTCGCGCTCGCCGACGGGGTCGCGCTCGCCGAGGGGGTGGCGGAGGGGGCGTCCGAGCTCGCGGAGTCGGTGCCGCCCGTCACGAGGCCGGCCGCGAGCTGGCGGCCGAGCGGCACGGTCTGCCCGTTGATCTCGACCGGAGTGTCCTCGTTGACCACGGCGGCCGTGATCGTGTCGAGGCGCTCGGTCGGGTTCCAGAGCGCCCACACCAGGAGGCCGCCGATGACGAGGGGGACCAGGACGATCCCGAGAAGGGTCAGCCAGGACACCTTCTTGACGCCGCGGGGGCGTTCGAGGGAGAGGAGAGCCATCTGTCAGAGGACCTTTGCGATCGCGCGGCGCTCGGCCGCGGGCGAGACCGCGAGCACGCCGCGGTCGGAGGGGAGGAGGTCGTCGAGCGCCTCGGCGTCGACGGACGAGGCGACCACGGTGAACGCGTCGTCGGCGGCGCGGGCGGCGTCGAGCTCGGCCCGGATCGCACTGCGCAGCTGCGGGTCGGTGACCGTGTCGAGGTCGTCGAGCACCAGGATCGGCGGGGCCGACTCCAGGGCCGACCGGACGTCGGCGACGGGGTCGGCGGCTCCGGCGAGGCGCACCAGCCCGACTCGGCCGCGCACGGCGGCGGAGCGGATCGGCACGACCAGGCCCGCGACCTTCAGGCGCCCGGAGTCGGGGGCGAGCCGGCCGGCGATGCTCAGCAGCAGCGCGGTGCGGCCGGAGCGGTGCGGCCCGTGGACCACGAGGGAGGAGCCGGGCGCGACCCGCAGCGAGACGCCGCTGTAGACGGGGCCGTCGGGTCCGTCGAGGCGGAGGTCCTCCGCCGCGATCACGTCGGTGGATCCGGGCTCCGGCCAGTCGGCCAGCGCGAGCTCCTTCGTGAGGCCCTCGCCCTCGACGTCGAAGGACGGCAGGACGCGGTCGAGCCAGCGCGGCATGTGCCAGGCGCGGTCGCCGAGCAGGTGCAGCACGGCGGGCACCAGCGTCATCCGCACGATGAACGCGTCGACGAAGACGCCCACGGCGAGCCCGAGCGCGATCGGCTTGATGTTGGTGTCCCCCTCCGGCACGAAGGCGGCGAAGACCGAGAACATGATGACCGCGGCGGCCGTGACCACCTTGGCCGAGCCGACGAAGCCCGACTCGACGGCGGCGCGCGCCGGCCTCCCGTGCACGTAGTCCTCGCGCATCCGCGAGACCAGGAACACCTCGTAGTCCATCGCGAGGCCGAAGAGCACGCCCATCAGGATGATCGGCATGAAGCTGATGATCGGGCCCGTCTTGTCGACGTGCAGCGCGTCCGAGAACCATCCCCACTCGAACACCGCCGCCACGGCGCCGAAGGACGCGCCGACGGACAGCAGGTAGCCCAGCGTCGCCTTGATCGGCACCCAGAGCGAGCGGAACACCATCGTCAGCAGCACCAGCGACAGGCCCACGACGAGCAGGCCGAACGGCAGGAGGGCCTTGGCGAGCGTGTCCGAGATGTCGATCCCGACCGCGGTCTGGCCGGTCACCGCGAGGTCGACGCCGTACTCCTGCTGGAAGTAGTCGTGCTTGTCGCGGATCTCGGCGACCAGCGCCTTGGTGGCCTCGGAGTCGGGGCCGCCCTCGGGGATCACCTGGATGATGCCGGTGTCGGCGGTCTCGTTGGGCGTCGCGAGCGGCACCGAGGCGACTCCGTCGAGCTTCTCGATCTCGCCCTTGAGGTCGTCCATGAGGCCGAGCGGATCGGTCGAGCCGATGATCGTCCCGGTGACGATGAGCGGGCCGTTGTAGCCGGCGCCGAAGTTCTCGGCGAGCAGGTCGTAGGTGGTGCGCGCGGGCGTGCCCTCGGCCTGGTAGCCCGCGTCCGGCAGGGCGAGGCGGAGGCTGAGCGCCGGGATGCTCGCGACGCCGAGCACGCCGATCACCGCGATGATCGTCACGATCGGGAACCGCGTGACGACCCGGACCCAGCCGCGGAAGAACCCGCGCGGGACCTCGGCGTGCACGTGGCCGCCGGGGGAGGCGGTGGCCGCCTCCTCGTGAGCCTCGGTGTCGACGTGGGTGCCCGCGGCAGCGGCGGCCTTCGCGGCCCTCTTCTTCGCGCGGCGCTCCTTGGGGCGCAGCCGCACCCCGGCGAAGCCGAGGAGGGCGGGGGTCAGGGTGAGCGCGATGACCACGGCGATCGCGACTCCGCCCGCCGCCGCGACGCCCATCGTGGTGAGGAACGGGATGCCCGCGACCGAGAGGCCGACGAGCGCGATGATCACGGTCAGGCCCGCGAAGACGACGGCGGAGCCCGCGGTCGCGGTCGCTCGCGCGGTCGACTCCTCCGGGTCCATGCCCTGCTTCAGCTGGTCCTGGTGGCGGCTGATGATGAAGAGGGCGTAGTCGATGCCGACCGCCAGGCCCAGCATCAGCGCCAGGAGCGGCGTGGTCGAGGAGATCGAGGCGAAGCGGGTGGCGATGAAGATCGCCGACATCGACAGGGCGACGCCGAGCAGCGCGGTGACCAGCGGCATGCCGGCGGCCAGGAACGAGCCGAAGGTGAGCACGAGGACGATGAGGGCGACCACCAGGCCGATGGCCTCGGTGATGGTCACGCCGGGGAGGTTCTGGGCGAAGAGGTCGCCGCCGAGCGAGACCACGGAGCCGGCGGGCAGCGCGTCCTGGAGGGTCGTCGCCTCGGCCTTCAGCGCGTCGCGGCTCTCGGGGCTCGTGGTGGTGGCGGAGCCGTCCATCTGCGCGGTGATGACGAGGGCGTTCCCGGCGTCGGAGATCGTGCCGGAGACGCTGTCGGAGTAGGGGTCGGTGACGGCCGCGACCTCGTCGACGTCGCCGAGCGCGGCGACCGCGTCGGCGACCGGGCCCTTCACGTCGGCGTCCTGGACGCTGCCTCCGTCGGGCGCGACGACCACGTACCGCGCGGACGTGCCGCTGACCTGGGGGAAGGTGCGCTCGAGCTGGTCGAGGGCGGTCTGCGACTGCGTGCCCGGGATGGAGAACGTGTTGTCGGTGCCCTGGTTGAGCAGCAGCGCTCCTCCTCCGCCCGCCACCACGATCAGCAGCCACAGGACGGCGACGAGGCGGTGGGCGCGGTACACGCGACGACCGAGACGGTAGAGCAGCGACGACACGCGGTCTCCTGACGATGGGTGGGGAGGATGGCGATACGTCTCTGTACCAGGGCGGAGCCGGGCTCCGATACACGAGCGTATCCGATACAGGACCGTATTCGATACGTGAATGTATCGGATAAGGTGAACAGCGTCGAAGGTGTTGACAGGACGGGCAGGAGGCTGGCGATGACGGCGATCGACTCCACCCCTCCCGAGACCTCCCGCCGCGGCCGCACCCGCGAGCGCCTGCTCGACGCGGCCTACGACGTCTTCGCCGAGACGGGCGTGCACAGCGCGTCCGTCGAGCAGATCTGCGAGCGCGCCGGCTTCTCGCGCGGCGCCTTCTACTCCAACTTCTCCACCAAGGAGGAGCTGTTCTTCGCGCTGATGGAGCGGGAGAACGGCGCCCGGGTGACCGCCCTCGTCGAGCAGATGGACCGCACGATCCCGCGCGTCGTCTCGGCCGACGAGCCGCTGACGGCCGAGACGCTGGCCGTGGTCATCCTCGACTTCCTCCAGGGGCCGGCCACCGACAACCGCCGCTGGTGCGTGGTCGAGTCGGAGTTCGAGCTGCTCGCGCTGCGCGACCCGCGGATCGCTCCGCAGTACCGCGACTTCCGGGCCGGCTTCGACGCCTCGCTCGTCCAGATCGTGCACGGGGCGCTGCGCCAGGTGCGCCGCGAGTTCTCGCTCGAGCCGACGACGGCCGTGCGCCTGCTGGTCGCGGGCTACGACGACGCGGTCAAGCAGTCGATCCTCGAGGACGAATCGGAGGCCGAGTCGCTCGAGCGCCTCCGGACGACGCTGACGGCGATCGTCCTCGCGATCTCGTCCGCCGACGCCTGAGCCGAGCCGGCGGCTCCCTCCTGCTGCCGCCGTGCCCGCCGGACGCCTCCGCACCCGGCGGCCGAGCAGCCGCTGCGGACTGCCGCGTCCGGTCCCCGCTCCTCCGCCCGCGCGACGAGGATGGACCCATGGAACTGCGTCAGCTCGAACACTTCCTCGCCGTCGCGAAGGAGCAGCACTTCACCCGCGCCGCGAGCGCCCTGCAGATCTCGCAGTCGGGGCTCTCGGCGTCGATCCGCGCGCTCGAGAGCGAGCTGGGCAGCCCCCTCTTCACCCGCAGCACGCGCCGGGTCGAGCTGACGCCGGCCGGCCGGGCGATGCTCGCGGAGTCGGAGCGCTCGGTCGCCAGCGCGCTCGCCGCCCGCGACGCGGTGCTCGCCGTCCAGGGGGTGCTCCGCGGGAGCCTCGCGGTGGGCACGGAGGAGTGCCTCGGCGGCGTGCACCTGCCGCGCGAGCTCGCGACCTTCCGCGAGCAGCACCCGGGAGTCGCGCTGCGGCTGATCCACGAGGGGTCCGGCACGCTGCTCGACTCCGTCGCCGCCGGCCGCCTCGACCTGGCGCTGGTGGCCGACATCGGAGCAGTGCCGGGCGGCGTGCGGACGATGCCGCTGGCGAGCGAGGGATTCGCGGTGCTCGTGCGCCCGGGTCACCCGCTCGCGAGCCGCGTCGGCTGCCGCATCCCGGACCTGGCGGGCGAGACGATCGTGGGGCTGCAGGAGCACTGGGCGGCGAGCCACCTCGCGGCGCGGGCGTTCGCGGCGCACGGTTTCGCGTTCGAGGTCGAGCTCGAGGTGAACGACGTGCACACGCTGCTCGACCTGGTCGAGTACGGCATGGGGATCGCGGTCGTGCCGGCGCACTTCGCCGAGAAGCGCCCGGCCGGGCTGCGGGCGGTGGCGCTCGCCGATCCGCTGCTGGTGTGGCGGACGATGGTGGCGGTGCCGGAGCGGCCGAGCGCCGCGGCCCGGGCGTTCGTCTCGGCCCTCCCGCAGCCGCTGCAGGACGCGGTCTGAGCCGGATCGTGTTCGTCACGGAGGAAGGATCGGCGCCGGGCCCCCGCGATCCGCGTCGGACGGGTACCGAGGCACGATCCTTCCTCCGTTGCGAACGGAATCAGTCGAGCGAGGCCAGCTCCTCGGCCGTGAGCTCCAGGTCGGCCGCCGTGGCGGAGTCGCGGATGCTCTCGGGGCGGGAGGCGCCCGGGATCGGCAGCACGACCGGGGCCTTCGCCAGCTCCCAGGCGAGGCAGACGACCTGCGGCGTCACTCCGCGGGCCTCGGCGACCGCCGCGAACGCGGAGTAGCGCGAGCCGAGCTCGCCCGCCGAGGAGATGCCGCCGAGCGGGCTCCACGGCAGGAACGCCAGTCCCAGCTCGGCGCAGAGCTCGAGCTCCGGCTCGCTGGAGCGGAACGACGGCGAGAACTGGTTCTGCACCGAGACCAGGCGCTCGCCGAGGATGCCGTGCGCCTCGCGGATCTGATCCGGGTCGGCGTTCGAGATGCCCGCGCGCAGGACGACGCCCTCGTCGAGCAGCTCGGCCAGCGCGCCGATCGAGTCGGCGTAGGGGACCGCCGGGTCGGGCCGGTGGTACTGGTAGAGGCCGATCGCGTCGACGCCCAGGCGCTTCGCGGACGCACGAGCCGCCTCCTTGAGGTACTCGGGGCGGCCGTCCTGGTCCCAGGGGCCGGGCTCGCGCCGCAGGTGTCCGCCCTTGGTGGCGACGAGCACGGCGGAGGTGTCGCCGCCGTAGCTGCGCAGCGCCTCCGCGATGAGCAGTTCGTTGTGGCCGAGGTCGTCCTGGGTGGCGAGGTGGTAGGCGTCGGCCGTGTCGATCAGGGTCACGCCGGCGTCGAGGGCCGCGTGGATCGTGGCGATCGAGCGCTCGCGGTCCGGGCGGCCCTCGATCGACATCGGCATGCCGCCGAGTCCGATCGCGCCGACCTGGAGGTCGCCGAGAGTGCGCTGCTTCATGAATGCTCCTTCGCAGTGGGGTGGGTGGTCACCAGGCGTAGTCCTCGGGGGCGGTCCGGTGGCCGGGGAAGATCTCGTCGAGGCGCGCGAGGGCCTCGGAGTCGAGGGTGATGTCGACGGCGGCGACGGCGCTCTCGAGCTGCTCGAGCGTCCGCGGCCCGGTGATCGGACCGGTGACGGCGGGCTGGTGGAGGAGCCACGCCAGCGCCAGCTCGCCGGGCGCCTCGCCGCGCTCGCGGGCGAACGCCTCCCACTGCTCCAGCGCGGGGCGGTGCTCCTCGATCGCGGCGAGAGTGCGCTCGGAGGAGCGTCGCCCGCCCTCCGCGGTCTTCTCGAGCACGCCGCCCAGCAGCCCGCCCTGCAGCGGCGACCAGGGGATGACGCCGAGTCCGTAGTGCAGCGCCGCGGGCAGGACCTCGCGCTCGACGTCGCGGACGAGCAGGTTGTAGATCGACTGCTCGGAGGCGAGGCCGGTGAAGTGGCGGGCGCGCGCCGCCTCCTGCGCCTGGGCGAGGTGCCAGCCGGCGAAGTTGCTGGAGCCGACGTAGAGGACCTTGCCCTGCTGCACGGCGACCTCCATCGCCTGCCAGATCTCGTCCCAGGGCGTCGTCCGGTCGACGTGGTGGAACTGGTACAGGTCGATGTGGTCGGTCTGCAGGCGGCGGAGGCTCTCGTCGAGCGCGCGGCGCAGGGTGAGCGCCGAGAGCCGGCCGCCGTTGGGCCAGGAGTCGCGGCCGCGCTCGGCTCCGGGAGCGGCGAACTCGCCCATGTCGCCGAAGACCTTGGTCGCGAGGACGGTGCGCTCGCGGCGCTCGCCGCCCTGCGCGAACCAGCGGCCCACGATCTCCTCGGTGGCACCGCGGCCGGCCTCGCCTCCGTACACGTCGGCCGTGTCGAAGAAGTTGACGCCGAGCTCGTGCGCCCGGTCCATGATCGCGAACGAGTCGGACTCCTCGGTCTGCATGCCGAAGTTCATGGTGCCGAGGACGGTGCGGGAGACGGACAGGCCGGTGCGGCCGAGGTGCGTGTACTGCATGGTCCCAGTCGACTCCGGTTCCCGCCGCGTGTCCAACAGGTGCTCGGCATGGGTCCGATCGACGGGGGAGGTCAATCGGGGGCGCGCTGTCCAGGGGCCGTCCGAGCCGCGCCTCGGTCGGGGCTGCCCGCCGGTCGGCTGCTCCGGTCTCGGCGGGATCGCCCGCACCCCGCTGGGCGCGGTGGCACCCGGCCGCGCGGGCGCCGGGTTAGAGTCGCGGAATGGTCCGGACGACGCAGCGCCTCGTGATCGCCCTCTCCGCCGCGGTCCTGCTCGCCGGCTGCACGGCGGAGGCGACGAGCCCCGCCGCCGCACCCGCCGAGCCGACCGCCTCCACGGCGCCGCCCGCCGCCGGAGCGGAGTCCACGCCGCGGCCGGTGCCGAGCGTCTCGACCACTCCCGCGCCCGTCGAGGACGTCTCCGGCGAGTGCGTCGTCCAGGCGCTCGACGAGGGGACGCTCGACGGCGTCGATCTCGAGCGCGTACGCGACCGCGGCTCTCGTGCCGGCGCGACCGGAACGGCGAGCACCGCCTCCGACGGCGCCCCTGCCTCCTACCTGGTGGCGGCCGGCGACATCAGCGAGCGCATCGCGGACCGGTTCTGCATCACCTCCGACTACCTCTCCGCGCTGAACTCGGTGCGCCGCGACGGCGTCGACATCGACAGCCTCTACGGCGGCGACACCCTCAACCTCCGCCCGACGACCGTCCTGAGCGTCGGCGACCAGAACGGCCGCGTCCTCGACAACGCCGAGCCCGACGACCTCCCCGCGCAGATCGGCTGACGCCGCTCCCTCCCGGGCGGACCCCACTCCTCCGACGTCACCGCAGCACGCGACCACCACCGCAGGGCGTGGACCGGACGGCGCCGGCGCTCAGCCCAGGACGCCGATCAGGACCGCCGACACGGCGACGGTCGCCGCGAGCCCGGTCGTCCGCGAGCGGCGGCGCGCCGGATCCTCGAACCACGGCAGCCCGCCCCAGCGCAGCACCGCGCCGGCCGCCCCGGCCGCAGTGAGGGCCACGAGCGCGGCCCAGGGGAGCAGCGTCAGCGACGACCAGTCGACGAGCGCCCGCCCGAGCAGCAGCACGGCGACGGCCTCGACGCCGCGGGCGAGTGTCCGGACGCGGTCGCGGTCGAGGAGCCCGGCCGCCCGGCGCCGGGGGACGCTCCCCAGGGCGAAGCGGCCGACGGTGAACGCGACGACGAGCAGGACGAGGACCGAGGCGATCATCACGACTCCTCCCCGGCGCGCTCCAGCAGGCGCAGGCCGAGCTCGTCGACCGAGCTCGCCGTGTCCCCGTTGACGAACACCGCGACGCCGCGCTCGCGGTCCATCGCGAGCATCGTCGAGTAGCCGGAGGTCCCTCCGTTGTGCCAGGTGACGGATCCGCCGTCCTCCGACTCCGAGGTGAACCAGCCGAGGCCGATCCGCGCCCCGTCGGCGTCGAACCGCGGATCCAGGACGCTCGCCGCGGGCACTCCTAGCGCGGGGTCGTCGGTGAGGAGGGCCTGCGCGTAGCGGGCCATGTCCGCCGCCGTGGAGCGGACGCCGCCCGCGGGCGCGTAGCCCGCCATCGTCCACGCGTCGACGGGCCGCCCGCTCGCCGAGAAGCCGGTCGGCGCGTCGGCGGGGAGGGCGTCCGCGGTCTCCGTGGCGGAGGTCGCGGTCATCCCGAGCGGATCGAGGACGCGCTCGCGGAGGAGGTCGGCGTAGTCGCGGCCCTCGGCGCGGGCGAGCGTCTGGCCGAGCACCGCCGCGCCGAGGTTCGAGTAGGCGTGCACGTGCTCGCCCTGGTCCGCGTCGGCGGCCTGCCGAAGGACGTCGTCGGCCGACCAGCCCGCGTAGGGGTCGGTGCCGCGCAGCTGGGCGACGAGCGTCGAGGCGAGGTCGCCGATACCGGCGGGGAGGCGCGGCAGGCCGGAGCGGTGGGTCGCCAGCTCCTCGAGCGTCCCGGTGAAGCCGCCGACGTCGGCGTGGTCCGCGGCGGGGTCCTCGAGCCCGACCGTCCCCTCGGCGGCGCTCCGGGCGAGGAGGAGCGCGGTCATCGTCTTGGTGACCGATCCGATCTCGACCTCGGTCCGCTCGTCGGCTCCGAGTCCGCCGTAGCGCACGCCGTCGGGCGTGACCACGGCGGCGACGAGGTGGTTCCGAGCCCCGTCCCCGACATCCGTCCGGAGCCACTCGGCGATCTCGGCGTCGCCGGTCGCCTCGGTCGAGAGGGTGGGAGCGGAGGGGCGGAGCAGCACTCCGCCGAGCAGGACGACGGCCGCGGCGGAGGCGGCGGCGAGGGCGAGGCGGCGGCGGATCATCGGGGTCCTCCGGAGGCGAGCAGGATCACGAGCAGGGGGACGAGGCGCTCCGGCGGGATGCCGTAGCGGCCGCGGCCGCGCGCCTCCAGCCAGCCGGCGGCGACCAGCTGGTTGACGTGGTGGTAGACCTGCCCGGTGGTGCCCGCGCCCTCGCTCTCGGCGAGCTGGGCGACGGTCTCGACTCCGCCGGCCACCGCCTGCAGGAACCGCAGGCGCACAGGGCTTCCCAGGGCGGCGAGCGCGGTCGGCCCGGGGCTCGCTCCCCAGTCGCGCTCGAAGAACGCATCGGTGCTGAGGCCGTACTGCCACTCGACGGGGCCGGCCGGAGTGGCGACCGAGCCGGCGAAGACGACTCCGCCGGGAGAGGGCAGGCGCTCGCGGAGAGCGGTCAGGGCCCAGAGCGGATCGTCGGCGGCGGGCGCGGCGGGGGCGTCAGCGCGCTCGAGGCGGTCCAGCCGCGCTCGGAGCTCGTCGACCTCGCCGGCGAGGTCTCGGGAGGAGGTCATGCTCCACTATTGCAAACATTCCGTAATCACGGAACTCCACGAACGGCGATCGTCGCCGGGAACGCAGGAGTCGCGGTGGTCCGGCTCGACCACCGCGACTCCTGCGGTCTCGGGATGTGCGGAGGCTCAGCCGAAGTGGCGCGGCAGCACGGCACCGTTCACCGAGCGCAGCTCGTCCAGCGGCAGCGTGAACAGGCCCTGCACCTCGACCGCGGGGGTCGCCGCGTCGGTCACGCCGATGCGCAGCACCGGGTAGCCCCGGCCCTCGCAGAGCCCGCGGAACTTCACGTCGTCCTCGCGCGGCACCGACACGAGCACGCGGCCGGTCGACTCCGAGAACAGCGCGGCCGTCGCGTCGACGCCGTCGCGCTCCATCAGCTCGTCGAGCCAGATGCGCGCCCCGACACCGAAGCGCAGGGCCGACTCGGCCAGCGCCACCACGAGCCCGCCGTCGGCGAGGTCGTGGGCGGAGGCGATGAGCGACTCCTTCGCGCCCGCCGAGATCAGCTCGGCCAGTGCGCGCTCGGCGGCCAGGTCGAGCTGCGGGGGCAGCCCGCCGAGGTGGTCGTGGATCGTGCCGGCCCACGCGGAGCCGTCGAGCTCGTCGCGGGTGGTGCCGAGGAGGTAGAGGTTGTCGCCCTCGTCCTGCCAGCCGGAGGGGATGCGGCGCGCGACGTCGTCGATCACGCCGAGGACGCCGACGACGGGGGTCGGGAAGATCGGCACGTCGCCGGTCTGGTTGTAGAACGAGACGTTGCCGCCGGTGACGGGGATCTCGAGCTCGAGGCAGGCGTCGGCGAGCGCGCCCACGGCCTCGCGGAACTGCCACATCACCTCGGGGTTCTCGGGGCTGCCGAAGTTGAGGCAGTCCGAGACGGCGACCGGGGTCGCTCCGGTGACGGCGACGTTGCGGAACGCCTCCGCCAGCGCCAGGCGGGCGCCCTGCGCCGGGTCGAGCTGGCACCAGCGGCCGTTCGCGTCGGTCGCGACCGCGAAGCCGAGGCCCGACTCCTCGTCGACGCGGACCATGCCGCCGTCGTCGGGGTAGCTGAGGGCGGTGTTGCCGAGCACGTAGCGGTCGTACTGCGAGGTGATCCAGCTCTTGTCCGCGAGGTTCGCCGAGCCCAGGAGCGCCAGGGTCTCGGCGCGCAGCGCGTCGCCCCCGGTCGAGCGGGGCAGGCGGGAGGAGGAGTCGGCCTGCAGCGCGTCGAGCCAGGAGGGGTACTCGATCGGGCGCTCGTAGACCGGGCCGTCGACCGCGACGGTGCGCGGGTCGACGTTGACGATCTCCTCGCCGTGCCAGTGGATGATCAGGCGGCCGGAGTCGGTGACCTCGCCGAGGACGCTGGTCTCGACGTCCCACTTGCCGACGACCTCGAGGAACGCGTCGAGCTTCTCGGGCGTGACGACGGCCATCATCCGCTCCTGCGACTCCGACATGAGGATCTCCTCCGCCGTGAGCGAGGGGTCGCGCAGCAGCACCGAGTCGAGCTCGATGAACATGCCGCCGTCGCCGTTGGAGGCCAGCTCCGAGGTGGCGCACGAGATGCCCGCGGCGCCCAGATCCTGGATGCCCTCGACGAGGTCCTTGCGGAAGAGCTCGAGACAGCACTCGATGAGCACCTTCTCGGCGAACGGGTCGCCGACCTGCACCGCGGGGCGCTTGGTCGGTCCGCCGTCGGCGAAGGTGTCGGAGGCGAGGATCGACGCGCCGCCGATGCCGTCGCCTCCGGTGCGCGCCCCGAAGAGCACGACCTTGTTGCCGACGCCGCGGGCGTTCGCGAGGTGCAGGTCCTCGTGGCGGAGGACGCCGACGGCCAGCGCGTTCACGAGAGGGTTGCCCTGGTAGACCGAGTCGAAGTAGGTCTCGCCGCCGATGTTCGGCAGGCCGAGGCAGTTTCCGTAGAAGGAGATGCCGGCGACGACTCCGTGCACGACGCGCGCGGTGTCGGGGTCGTCGATCGCCCCGAAGCGCAGCGCGTCCATGACCGCGACCGGCCGCGCGCCCATCGAGATGATGTCGCGGACGATGCCGCCCACTCCCGTCGCCGCGCCCTGGAAGGGCTCGATGTAGCTCGGGTGGTTGTGGCTCTCGATCTTGAAGGTGACGGCCCAGCCCTCGCCGACGTCGACCACTCCGGCGTTCTCGCCCATGCCGACCATGAGGTTCTTCTTCATGGCGGGCGAGACCTTCTGCCCGAACTGGCGGAGGTACATCTTCGACGACTTGTAGGAGCAGTGCTCGCTCCACATCACCGAGTACATCGCGAGCTCGCCGCTCGTGGGGCGGCGGCCGAGGATCTCGCGGATGCTCGCGTACTCGTCGGGCTTGAGTCCGAGGGCCGCGTAGGGCTGCTCCCGCTCGGGCGTCGCCTCCGCGTTCGCAGTGGTGTCGGGAACGGCGGTGCGGCTGTCTGCCATGTGCTGGAGGCTCCAGGGGAGGGGGACGGGATGCGCGTCGATCCTACCCGCCGCCGTCGCCGCGGCCCGGGCCATCCTGTGGAGCGGTGCGGGCACCGGCGCCTAGGATCGGGCGGGTGAAGCGGGCGGCTCTGATCGGGACCGTGCTGTGGGGGCTCTACCAGTGCTTCGGGAACCTCGGAGCGGCGAACATCTCGTCGGACGAGCCCGTGTACCTCGCCGCCGGGTGGGACTACCTGCACGGCGACGTGAGCGCGAACCTCGAGCATCCGCCGACGGCGAAGTACCTGATCGGGCTCGCGCAGGTGCTGCTCGGCGAGGGGCTGCTCGCGGGCAGGATCGCCGCCGGCGCGGCCGCGTTCCTCACCGGGGTGGTGCTCTGGCTCTGGTTCCGGCGCGAGCTCGGCCCGACGCTCGCCCTCGTCCCGGCCGGCCTGTTCCTCCTCCTCCCGCGCACCGCCGTGGGAGCCGGCACGCGGATCGACCGCCTCGCGCTCCTGGAGCCGTTCATGGTGCTCTTCGCCGTCGCGGCGATGGCCGCGGCGTGGACCTGGTCGCGCGCCTCCCCGGGCAGGCGGAGCGGTTGGCTGATCGCGCTGGCCGGGGCGCTGCTGGCGCTGTCGGTCACCTCGAAGCTGACCACGGCGGTCCTCGCGCCGGTACTCCTCCTGCCGCTGCTGTGGTCGGGGAGCAGGGCCCGGGCTCTGCGGGGCGGCCTCGCCCTCTCCGTCGCGTTCGTCGTCACCGGGGTGCTCGCCTACCTGCCGGTGCATCCGGTCGAGGCGATCCGGTACCTGCTCGAGTTCCAGTCCGAGCACAACGCCGACGGCCACCTGATCGAGGTCGCCGGGACCGCGTACGTCTTCCCGCCGTGGTGGGCGAACCTGTGGTTCATGCTCGTCGGCATCGGGCCGGCGGCGCTCGCCGTGCTGCTCCTCGGGACCCTGCTGGCCCTGCTCGCTCCGCGGCGCCGCGCGCTGGTGCTCTACCTGGGCGCCGCGACGCTGCTCCTCCTCGTGTTCCACCTGGCGATCAGCTCGGTCGCGCTGCCGCACTACTACGCGGCGTGGGCCTGGCTGCTCTGCGCGCTGGCGGGCATCGGCATCGCGGAGGCGCTGCGCGGCGGGATCGTGCTGCCCGCGCCCCTCGCCCGCGGCGCCGGCGCCGTGCTGCTGGCCGCGTCCCTCGTGATCGCGACCGCCACCTCGGCGGGGATCGCCCAGGAGCGGCCGACCGGGATCGCGCGGGTGGCCGACGTGCTGCGCGAGCGCGGCCTCGACGGCGGCCTGGTCCTCGCTCAGGGCATGTCCTCGGGCGTCTACGTGCCCTACATCGGCGACCGGGTGACGACCGATCCGTCGTCCGCCGGGATCGTCGCCATCGCGATCGAGCGGTCGGCGCGCTTCCCCGTCGATCCGCGCGTGTCCGCCTATCTCGAGTCGGCGCGGCCCGAGACGGTGCGGCTCGACGACCTCACCCTCGTGCTGGTCGACGGGCCGCTCCCGTGACCGCTCACTTCGAGCGGCAGGCCCCCGGATCCACGGCGTCCGTCAGCGACGCGGCCTGCTCGACCACGGGAGTGAGGACCGAGAGCGGGATGGCGTAGCCGACGTTGTCGACGGAGGCGGCCTTGCCGAAGACGACGCCCGACACGGTCCCCTCGAGAGAGAGCAGCGGGCCCCCCGAGTTGCCCTGGTTGACGACGGCGGCGAGGGTCAGCACCTCGCGCGAGGTCGGCGCTCCGTCGACCATCAGCGAGACCGTGGCGTCGGAGGAGATCTCGGCCGAGCCGAGCGTCAGCGGGCCGCCGAAGGGGTAGCCCGCGACCACGGCGCCGTCCCCGGCGGCGACGGCGTCGTCGAGCGGGAGCGGGGAGGCGTCGAGCCCGTCGACGGCGATCACCGCGAGGTCGGCGGCCGGATCCAGGTAGACGACGCGGCCGGTGCGCGGGGCTTCGCCCGGCGCCTCGACGACCGGCTGCGAGACTCCGCCGACCACATGGGCGTTGGTGATCACGCGGTCGTCCGAGACGACGAAGCCGCTGCCCGTCACTCCGACGTCGCAGGCCCAGGCCGTGCCGGAGACGCGCACGACCGAGCGGGTGGCGGCGGCCACCTCGGGGTCGTCGGTCGAGACGTCCGGGATCGCGGGCGCCCGGGTCGGAGCGTCGAGCGCCTCGACGACCCAGGAGGTGCCCTCGTCGACCACCGTCGACTGCAGCTGCGCGAGGAAGGCGCGGACGGGGGAGGGGGTGAGGTCGTCGATCGTGCGGATGACGGTCGAGCCGGCGACCGAGGTCGTGACGAGGGGGACGCCGAGGAGGGAGACGGCCGAGGTGACGGCGATCCAGACCAGGCCGGAGATCGCGACGCCGGCGACGCCGCCCGCGAGCCGGTCGAGCAGGCCGAGCTTGACCCTGTCGGCCCCCCGGCCGATGACCGCGCCGAGCGTCGCTCCGATCGCGTAGCCGACGCCCAGCAGCAGCACGGCGGTGCCGATCACGGCGAGCAGGCGCCACTCGCTGCCGGCCGTCCACGACGAGACGGCGGGCACGGCGAACGAGGCGCCGATCGCGCCCGCGACGATCCCGGCGAGACCGCCGAGGGTCCGGAGCAGGCCGCGCCGCAGGCCGTCGACGAGCGCGCCGATGAGGCTCAGCACGACGATGACGTCGACGATCACGGATGCACCCACGCGGAACTCCTGCCGGTGTCGGGGACGGGTCCTCCAGCATGACCGACGCGGGATGCGCGGACGCCCGGAGGCGGCTGGCAGTCCGCGGCGGCTGCGGTGCGCGGGGTGGTGCGGTGCGCGTGCGGTTCGCAGGGGCGGCGTGCGGTTCGCAGGGGGGTGTGCGGTGCGCGTGCGGTTCGCAGGGGTGTGCGTGCGGTTCGCGGGGCGGCGTGCTGTGCGCAGGGGGTTGTGCGGTGCGCGTGCGGTTCGCAGGGGTCTGCGTGCGGTTCGCCGGGCGGTCTGCGGTTCGCAGGGGGTATGCGGTGCGCGTGCGGTGCGCGGGGCGGTCTGCGGTTCGCCGGGGGTGCGCGGTTGTCAGGGGGAGTGAGCGCGTGGTTCGCAGGGCGGTGTGCGGTTCGCAGGGAATGCGCGCGCGATTCGCAGGGCGGCGTGCGGTTCGCAGGTGGCCCGTGTGATTCGCAGGGGTGCGCTACGGGCGGTGTGCGCGATTCGTAGGGGAGTGTGCCGTCTGCAGG
>NZ_PSUG01000035.1:0-40729 GCF_002931755.1 Rathayibacter sp. AY2B3
CGCCCCCGGACCCGCCCCGAGGAGACCTGATGGCCAAGCTGTACTTCCGCTACGGAGCGATGAACAGCGGGAAGAGCACGTCGCTCCTGCAGGCCGCGCACAACTACGAGGAGCGCGGGCACCGGGTGCTGCTGGCCAAGCCGGCCGTCGACACGAAGGGCGAGGAGCTGATCGTGTCGCGGCTCGGCGTGACCCGTCCGGTGGACATCCTGTTCGAGCCCGACGGCGACCCGGTGGCCGTCTTCACCGCCGCCCGGGCCCGTGTCCTGGCCGAGTCGAAGCGCGACGTGAGCGCTCTGCTCGTCGACGAGGCGCAGTTCCTGCCGGAGTCGCACGTCGACGATCTGCTCCGGATCGCCATCCTCGAGAACGTGCCGGTCCTGGCCTACGGCATCCGGACGGACTTCCGCACCGCCGCGTTCCCGGGCAGCAGGCGGCTGCTGGAGATCGCCCACAGCCTCGAGGAGCTGAAGACGATCTGCCGGTGCGGGCGCAAAGCGATCTTCAACGGGCGCGTCGTGGACGGCCGCTTCGTCTTCGACGGCGATCAGGTCGCGATCGACGGAACGGCGGTCACCTACGAATCCCTGTGCGGGGCGTGCTACCTCCAGGAGAGCCGCGGCCGGCTCCGCGGCTGACCGGTCGAGCGTTCCTCACCGGCGCGACACCCCTCCGAAACGAGGAAGTGGGTAGCCTGACGACGTGACAACACCGGAAACGGAATTACGCCTTTCGAAGCAGCAGGAAAGGTCGGGGGAAACGATGACGGCGCAAGGGGCACCGCTGAGGCGTCGGCCGTCGTGGGAGCAGGACTACCGGCGACGGCTGCTCATCACGGACGTCGTCGCGATCGTCCTCTCCGTCTTCGGCACGCAGCTCTTCTGGTTCGACCTGAACCTGAACTCGGACCTGGGGTTCAAGAACCCCGCCGACATCGCGGTCAGCTACACCTGGGTGTCCGTCGCCCTGTCGGTCGGCTGGCTCCTCGCCCTCCAGGTCTTCGACACGCGCGACCGCCGGATCGTCGGCACCGGCTACGTCGAGTACCGCCGCGTCGTCGACGCCTCCATCTGGCTCTTCGGCATCGTCGCGATCATCGCCTACCTGCTCCAGATCCTGCTCGCGCGGGGCTACATCATCACGGCGTTCCCCGCCGGGATCGTGCTGATCTGCGTCGGCCGCCTGGTCTGGCGCTCCTGGCTCACCCGGCAGCGCCGGGCGGGCCGCTTCTCGAGCCAGGTCGTGCTCCTCGGCTCCCGCGCGAGCGTCCTGCACACCGCGCGCGAGCTGCGCCGCGGCACCGAAGCCGGCTACAAACTCGTCGGCGCCGTCTCGACCTCGGTCGGCGGGGCGGAGGCGCTGCAGAGCGAGCAGGAGCTCTCGGGCCTCGCGGTCCACGGGTTCACGGGGATCGACGGCGTCCGCGCCGTGATGGACGCCACCGGCGCCGACACGGTGGTCGTCACGAGCTCCGACGAGCTGGCACCGCAGCGGATCCGCGAGCTGAGCTGGACCCTCGAGCCCGGGCGCGAGCACCTCGTCGTGGCGCCGAGCCTCACCGACATCGGCGGTCCGCGCATCCACACCCGCCCCGTCGCGGGCCTTCCGCTGATCCACGTCGAGACCCCGCGCTTCGACGGCCGCCAGCGGTTCGCCAAGCGCCTCTTCGACATCCTCGCGTCGACCATGCTGATCATCCTCAGCGCGCCGGTGCTCATCGTCGTCGCCGTGCTGGTCAAGGCCACCAGCCCCGGACCCGTGCTCTTCCGGCAGGAGCGCATCGGCCTGAACGGCGCGACCTTCGAGATGCTGAAGTTCCGCTCGATGGTCGTCGACGCCGAGGCGCGACTGGCGGCTCTCGCGTCGCAGCAGCGTGCGGAGGGGAACTCGATCCTCTTCAAGATGGCGAAGGACCCGCGGGTCACCCGCGTGGGCGCGATCCTCCGTCGCTTCAGCCTCGACGAGCTGCCCCAGTTCCTGAACGTGTTCCGCGGCGACATGTCACTGATCGGCCCCCGCCCGCCCCTGGCGCGCGAGGTCGAGCAGTACGAGGAGCACGTGCACCGCCGCTTCCTGATGAAGCCCGGCATCACCGGCCTCTGGCAGGTCAGCGGACGCTCGAACCTCTCGTGGGAGGACACCGTCCGCCTCGACCTGTACTACGTCGAGAACTGGTCGATGACCGGCGACATCGTGATCCTCTTCAAGACCGCGCGCGCCGTCCTCGCCCGCGACGGGGCGTACTGATCGCCGCGGGGAGGGGCGCCGAGCCCCGCACCCTGTCCGTCTCGGTCCTCGAGACCCCGTTCCGCGTGGTCTTCGGACGCGGTGTCGGCGACGAGGACGCGGCGCGGATCGCCGACAGCTGGGCCGCCTGCGCGTCCGAGCCCGACGCGGCAGCGCGCGACGTCCTCGCCGAGGTGGGGCACGATCCCTCCGTCCCGGTCGACGGCTCGCCCCGGGTCTCGAGCGCCACGCTCGCGCAGCTCGAGGAGTCCCTCACCTCGACGCTGACCCTCGAGGCGATCGGCGCCCGTCGCGCCGACCTGCTGATGCTCCACGCCTGCGGGATCTCCGACGAGTCCGGCCGCGTGCTGGCCTTCGTCGCTGCGTCCGGGACCGGCAAGACCACCATCGCCCGGACGCTCGGGTCCCGCTTCGGCTACGTCACCGACGAGACGGTCGGCGTCACCCCGGAGGGGCGCGTCCTGCCCTATCCCAAGCCCCTGTCGGTGAAGCCGCTCACCGGGTCGGCGCCGAAGGCGCAGCTCGCGCCCGGGTCACTCGCCCTCCGACCGGTCCCGGAGGCGCCCCTGCGGCTCGCGGGCGTCGTCCTGCTCGAGCGCCGCGACGGCGTCGGGACGCCCTTCCTCGAGCACGTCGACCCGGTCGACGCGATCGAGGACCTGGTGCCGCAGACCTCCTACCTCTCGGCCCGCCCACGGCCGATCGCCGATCTCGTCCGCACCCTCTCGGCGGTGGGCGGCGTCCGGCGACTGGTCTACTCGGAGGCCGCGAGCGTGGTGCACCTGGTCGAGGAGGCCTTCGTGTCCCTCGGCACCGAAGCGCCGTCCGCCTGGTCCGAGGTGGTCTCCGTGCCGCTCGACGCGGTGCGCGAGGCCCTGCCCGGCATCGTCCTGCGCACCCCTGCGGACGACGCCGTGGAGCTCCCGGACGGCGAGCTGCTCGTCTTCTGCGGCGACACCCTCGTGCGCCTGTCCGGCATCGGCCCGACGATCTGGCGGCACGCCGGCCAGGGCTCCGATCTGCCCGGTCTCGTCGCCGCGGTGCTCGAGGAGGCGGGCCCGCCGCCCGCCGGCGTCGATGCGGAGGCGGTCGTCGAGTCCGCCCTGGTCGAGCTCGAGGGCCTCGGTGTGATCACGAGAGGGACTCCGCCGCAGCCCACCCCCGACGGGTGGCACGGTTGACGCGCCTGGCGCCGAGGGCGCGGAAGCGCTGTGTCAGAATTCGGAAGAACCCGTCTCCGGCACCCGCCGCGTGATCCGTACCAGCGAAGGAATCTGACTCTGTGGAACTTCGAGACGTCCTCCGGCTGCTGCGCGACCACTGGATCCCGATCGTCGCGGCGATCCTCCTCGGCACTCTCGTCGCCTTCGGCTGGTCGCTGACGCAGAAGCCTCGCTACGTCGCCGACTCGCAGGGACTCGTCTCCGTCGCCACCACCGGTGCCGACGACGGCCAGGCGATCTACACGCAGCAGATCGCGCAGTCCGTCGCCAAGTCGAGCCTCGCCACCTACGTCCCGATCGCCACCTCGCGCGACGTCGCTCAGATCGCGATCGACAGCCTCGGCCTCGACGTCTCGCCCGCCACGCTGATCTCGGCGATCACCGTGCAGGCCGACACGGTCGCCCCGGTGATGAAGGTCAGCGCCACCGCCTCCACCCCCGAGGGCGCGCAGAAGCTCGCCGACGCCTGGGTCGCGGCCATCGCCACCAAGGTGCAGCAGGTCAACCAGGAGACGGGCGTCGGCGACACGGTCTCCCTCACCGTCCTGCAGACCGCGGCGCTCCCGTCCTCGCCGGCCTTCCCGAACCTGCGCCTCGTCCTCGCGGTCGGCGCGCTCGCGGGCCTCGTCCTCGGCCTCGTCTACGCGTTCGTCCGCAACACGCTGGACCGGCGCATCCGCACCGCCGAGATGGTCGAGCGCCTGTTCGACCTCCCCGTGGTCGGCACCCTCCCCGTCGACAAGCGCCTCAGCGAGACCAACCGCATCGTCCCCGAGGCCGACACGACCGACTACATCAAGGCCGACGGCAAGCACGCCCTGGCCGAGTCGCTGCGCGAGCTCCGCACCAACCTGCAGTTCATGAACATCGACAGCCCGCCGCGCATCATCGTCGTGACGAGCCCGCTGCCCTCGGACGGCAAGTCGACGGTGACCGCGAACCTCGCGGTGACGCTCGCCGCCTCCGGCCAGCGCACCGTCGTCGTCGACGGCGACCTCCGCAAGCCCACCGTCGCCAAGTCGTTCGGCCTCGTGCCCGGCGTCGGCCTGACCGACCTGCTGATCGGCAAGGCCGAGCTGCAGGACGTCCTGCAGCCGTGGGGCCCGTCCGGCAATCTCTGGATCCTCGGCGCCGGGTCGATCCCGCCGAACCCGTCCGAGCTGCTCGGCTCCAACGGCATGGACATCCTCCTGCACGAGATCGCCCGCGAGGCCATCGTGATCGTCGATGCGCCGCCGCTCCTGCCCGTCACGGACGGCGCCATCCTCACCGCCCGCACCGACGGCGCGCTCGTGGTCATCTCCGCGGGCAAGACGACGACCGACGAGCTCGGCAAGGCCATCCAGAACCTCGAGCGGGTCAGCGGCCACACCCTCGGCGTGATCCTCAACCGCGTGCCCGCGCGCGGCCAGGTCGGCCGGGGCTACGGCTACTACTACACGAGCTACTACGGCTCCGAGCGATCGGGCGCCCGACCGGACACGGCCGTCGAGGCCGAGCCCGCGTCGACCTCGGCCTGAGCGCCCCGCGATGATCTTCCCGGGAGACGACTCCGCCCGCCCCGCCCGCCGGAGCTGGCGACCGGACGAGCCGGTCGCCGCCTCCGCCGCCCCCGTCTTCACCGTGCTCTCGGTCTGCACCGGCAACATCTGCCGGTCCCCGATGGCCGAGCAGCTGCTGCGCGCCGCACTCGCCGACGCGACCTCGCTCGAGGGAGGTCCGCTCTTCGCGTTCACGAGCGCCGGAGTGAGGACGCGCGACGGACTGCCGATGGACCCGGTCTCGGCCCGCTTCTCGGCCGAGCACGGGGGAGACCCGGCCGCGCACACGAGCGCGGTGCTCGGCGACGCGACCGTCGGCGACGCCGATCTCCTGCTCACGATGACCCGCGACCACCTGGTCGACGCCTCCCGGCGCTTCCCGTCGCTCCTCCTCCGCGGCTTCACGCTGCTCGAGTTCGCCCGCGTGCTGCCCTTCGTGCTGCGGGAGGTGCCGCTGCCGACGGTCGAGGACCCCGCCGCGCGGCTCCGCGCCGTCGTGCGCCTCGCCGCCGCGCACCGCGGGCGCGCCCCGCGGGTCGAGGGCGGCGACGACATCGAGGACCCGATCGGCCGCAGCGAGGCCGTGCACGAGCGCGTGGCGGCGCAGATCGCGGCCGCTGTCGCCGACGTCTCCCGTGATCTGAGAGCATTGGCGCGGCGGTAGTCGCGCGTCCCCGGTCGCGCTGACGCCTCGCCGCATCGCATCGCTCCTCCTCACCGTCGCGACCGCGACACGAACCCGCCACGATTCGGAGAACCCCTGTGAAGCTTTCTGTCATCGGCTGCGGCTACCTCGGTGCCGTCCACGCTGCCGCCATGGCCGAGCTCGGCCACGACGTCATCGGCATCGACGTCGACCAGAAGAAGATCGACGCCCTGGCCGCCGGCACCGCGCCGTTCTTCGAGCCCGGCCTCCCGGAGCTGCTGTCCTCCGGCGTCGCCTCCGGCCGCCTGCGCTTCTCGACCGACATGGCCGACGCCGCCGGTGCGGCCGTGCACTTCGTCGCCGTCGGCACTCCGCAGAAGCCGGGCGAGAACGCCGCGGACATGACCTACGTCGACTCGGCGATCGACGGTCTCCTGCCCTACCTCGAGGCGGACTCCCTCGTCGTCGGCAAGTCGACCGTGCCCGTCGGCACCGCCGCCCGCCTGGCCGACCGCATCGCCTCCTCCGGTGCGACCCTCGCCTGGAACCCCGAGTTCCTCCGCGAGGGCTTCGCCGTGAAGGACACGATCAGCCCCGACCGCCTCGTCTACGGCGTGCCCGCGGGCGAGGCCGGAGCCGCGGCGAAGGCGACCCTCGACGAGGTCTACGCGACCGCGCTCGCCGCCGAGACCCCGCTCGTGGTCACCGACTACGCCACCGCCGAGCTGGTGAAGGTCTCGGCCAACGCCTTCCTCGCGACCAAGATCTCGTTCATCAACGCGATCGCCGAGATCGCGGAGGTCACCGGCGCGGACGTCACGCAGCTCGCCGACGCGATCGGCTACGACGTGCGGATCGGCCGCCGCTTCCTGAACGCGGGCATCGGCTTCGGCGGCGGCTGCCTCCCGAAGGACATCCGCGCCTTCTCGGCCCGCGCCGACGAGCTCGGCGTCGGCGAGTCCGTCGCCTTCCTCAAGGAGGTCGACGCGATCAACCTGCGTCGCCGCCAGCGCGTCGTCGACCTCGTCACCGAGGGCCTGGGCGGCTCCGCCGAGGGCCGCCGCATCGCGGTGCTCGGTCTGGCGTTCAAGCCGGAGTCGGACGACATCCGCGACTCGCCGTCGCTCGACGTCGCCGCGCGGCTGCACGACCTCGGCGCGATCGTGGTCGCGACCGACCCCGAGGCGATCGAGAACTCGCGCCGCCGCTACCCCGAGATCACCTACACGACCGATGTCGACGAGGCGCTGGCCGGTGCCGACGCCGTGGTCGTCGTGACCGAGTGGAAGCAGTTCCGCGCCCTCGACCCCGCGGCCACGGCGGCGAAGGTGGCCAACACCTTCCTCGTCGACGGTCGCAACTGCCTCGACCCCGCCGCCTGGCGTGCGGCCGGCTGGGAGTACCGCGGCCTCGGCCGCTGACGCGGCGGAGCCGTCGTCTCAGCGGACGCGGCTCGGCTGATCCGCCACGACGCCGGAGGTGCCGCGGAGGGGGATGTGCGCGAAGGCGTCGTCCCACTCCGCCGCCCTCCGGCGTCGTCGTGCGCGGACGATCATCCGGAGCAGCACGCCGGCGACCGCGCCGAGGAGAGCACCGGAGGTGTTCATCACCACGTCGTCGACGGTCGCGAAGCGCGCCGAGAGGAAGAGGAGCTGGCCCGCCTCGATCAGCGAGCTCACGACGGCGCCGACGGCCACAGCGACCCACGCCCTCCGGAGCCGCAGGTTGAGCGCCAGGAGCAGCCCCAGGGGGACGAACAGGGCGATGTTGGCGGTCGACTCGATGAACGCGTAGTCGACCATCGGGAGGCCGTGCCGGGCGAACCAGGAGGTCACCCGGCCGAGATCGCCCCGCATCCCCGCATCGACGGGCGTCGGCCAGAAGGCGATCGCTGCGAGGGCGACCACGTACGGCACGCCGATCGCGAGGGTGAGGCGGGTGAGCGACCGGGTCACGGTGCTCCTCTCGTCGGTCGTCGGGCGGGGGCGGCGACGACGGCGGAAGAACAGTCTCGCTCCCGGCTGCTGGGATCGGGCCGGGAGGCGCGGAGGAGCGGGCTGAGGCGCGCCCGTGCGCACGCACTCCGCGCGCCGCCGTGGGTGCTCGAGCCGGGGAGCGCAGCCCGGTCATCGCGGCAGCTCCGCCGACGATCCGGCTCCGCCACGGCTGAGCCCTCGCCCGGGGTCCAGCTCAGGACGGCGGGCGAGCCCCGCTGCAGCAGGACTCCGGAACGCCCCGGGAACGACGAAGCCCGGCCGGATCATCGATCCTGGCCGGGCTTCTCACCGGTCGGGGTAGCGGGATTCGAACCCACGACCTCCTCGTCCCGAACGAGGCGCGCTACCAAGCTGCGCCACACCCCGGTGTGCTCATCACGGAGAACCGCTCACGAGCCTCGACAATAGTAGCCGATTTCCGGACCGCCGTCGGACACCCCTCGTCAGACCGCGGGGGTGAGCGTCACGAGGGTCACCTCGGGCCGGCAGGCGAAGCGCACCGGGGCGTAGATGGAGGTGCCGACTCCGGCCGACACGTTGAGGTGAGAGCTGCGCAGTCCGTTGTCCCACGTCGTCGAGC
This sequence comes from Rathayibacter sp. AY2B3, assembly GCF_002931755.1. Lineage (NCBI taxonomy): Bacteria > Bacillati > Actinomycetota > Actinomycetes > Micrococcales > Microbacteriaceae > Rathayibacter > Rathayibacter sp. AY2B3. Next base: position 8,235 of record NZ_PSUG01000035.1, read on the forward strand.
CGGCGACCTTGCCGCGCGGGATGTCGCAGTTCGTGACGAGGGCGCCGAAGCCCGGGACGCAGACCTGGCCGCCGTGCGTGTGCCCGGCGAGGATCACCTCGGCACCGCGGGCGACGAAGTCGTCGAGGATGCGCTGGTAGGGCGCGTGCGCCACGCCGATGCTGACACCCGCCGGTCCGTCCTCCGCGCCGCGCAGCTCGTCCACGGCTCCCGCGACGAGGTCGATGCGGTCCAGGCCGATGTGAGGGTCGTCGACGCCGAAGAACTCGATGCGCGTCCCCTTCACCGTGATGCTCTCGGCGCGGTTGTTGAGGTCCACCCAGCCGAGCCCGCCCGAGAAGAAGCCGGTCAGCCCCTCGGTGTCGAGATCGGCCTCGTGCTGCCGGGGGTTCTTGGAGGGGCCGACGAAGTAGCGGAGCGGGTTCTTGATCCGAGGGCCGAAGTAGTCGTTGGATCCATTGACGAAGGCGCCGGGGATCCCGGCGAAGGGCTCCAGAGCCCGGCGGATGCCGAGCACGCCGTCGCGGTGGCCGAGGTTGTCGCCGGTGTCGACCACGACGTCGGGCGCCAGGGCGAGGAGCGAGCGGATCCACTCCTGCTTCTTCGTCTGCCACGGAGCCATGTGCAGGTCCGACACGTGCAGGATGCGGATCGGCTCGGAACCGGCGGGCAGCACCGGGAACGACGCGCGCCGGACGGTGAACAGCGTCCGCTCGACGCCGATGCCCCAGGCCGCGGCGACGGCTCCGGCCGCAGCGACGGCCGCGAGGGCGGTGGTGAGGGGGCGACGGGTGCGTCCGGTCATGGGTCCTTCTCTCGCACGTCGGCCGCGAGCGCGGCCGCGTTCATTCTGCCGGACGCTCCCTCGGGAGCAGCCGGGGGTGCCGGGGCTCAGCCCGCAGGCGGCGGGGCGGCCTGTCCGGCGCTGATCTGCAGGGTGATCTCCGCGCCCCGGGAGACGCGCGACCCGGCGGGAGGGTTCGTCTGGGCGACCGTCCCCGCCGGCCGGTCGGAGGGCACCGGAGAGGTGTCGACGCGGACCGTGAAGCCGACGGAGCGCAGGCGTGCGGCGGCCGCAGAGGGGCTCTGGCCGGTGACCTGGGGCACGGCCTCCTGCGGAGCGTCGACGAGCGAGCGGACGGGAGCCGGGAACGCCGTCCCGCCGTACTTCGCGTCGGCGACGCGCATGATGCGCGGCCAGATCTGGTGGCGCACCTGGCCGGCGTTCACCCGGTTGAGGCTGAATCCGCGCATGGAGGTGAAGCCGGTCACATTGCCGACCCAGGTGGCGGTGGCGACCTCGGTGCTCGCGCCGACCATCCACGTGTGCAGGGCGTCGTCCGTGGTGCCGGTCTTGCCGATGTGCGGCACTCCGGTGCGGGGGTTGGAGGGGGCGCCGGTGCCGCCCGTGACCACCTGCTGCAGGGCGTACCCGGCGGTCGCGGCCACCTCCTCGGACATCCCCTGGCTGCACTCGGAGGCGGGCGGCGCGACGTCCGCGCCCGTGCGGTCGACGATGCGGTCGATCGCGATCGGCGTGCAGACGGTGCCCTTGTTCGCGAAGCCGGCGAAGGCCGTGGCCATCGTGAGCGGAGCGATCTCGTTGGTGCCGAGGATGGTCGGCGCGAGCTTCTGCAGCTCGGTCCCGTCGGCACGGTGCACGCCCATCGCCAGCGCCGTGTTGCGGATGCCGCAGAGGTCCAGCTGCTGGGCCATGGCGGCGAACGAGGTGTTGATCGAGCCGGTCGTGGCCTGCAGGGCCGTGGTCACTCCTCCGTTGCCGCCCTCGTCGTTCCCGGGGTTCCAGGACTCGCCGTAGTAGACGCCGTCGGGCTCGCAGCTGTCCCGGAAGGTCGTGTAGGCGCGGCGGGTGCCGTCCACGCTCTCGCCGAGCGAGTGCCCCTCCTGGAGCCACTCCGCGAGGGTGAACACCTTGTAGGTCGAGCCGACCTGGAAGCCCGAGGAGCCGCCGTAGCCGAAGTCGGTGTTGTAGTTGACGCTCGTGTAGTTGGGGCCCGTCAGGTTCGGATCGTTGGAGTAGTCCTTGTTCTGGGTCATCGCGAGGATGCGGCCGGTGCCGACCTCGACCGAGACGCTCGCGCTGCCGATGTTCACGTTCGCCATCGACTTGGGCACCCAGTCGTCGGTCGCCGAGACGGCGGCCTGCTGCAGGTCGGAGTCGAGGGTGGTGTAGATCCGGTAGCCGCCGCGCTTGAAGGTGGCGTCGCGCTCGTCCTGGCTCGCACCGAACGCGTCGTCGTTCTTGATGACCCAGGTGACGTAGTCGCAGAAGAAGGCCGCGACTCCGGCCGTCTGGCAGCCGGTGCTCGGCTCGGTGATGTCCGGTGCCACGGGCTCGGCGACGGCCGCCTGCGCCTGCTCGGACGTCACCTTCGACTCGAGGTCCATGCGGGTGACGATGTAGTCGCGCCGGTCCCGGGTCTGCGGGTAGCCCTCCGCGGCGGGGTTCGCCGGGTCGCCGGGCCGGTCGAAGCGGAACTTCTCGGGGTTGTTCACGATCGCGACGAGCGCGGCGGACTGCGCGAGCGAGAGGTCCTTCGCGCTCACTCCGAAGTAGTAGCGAGCGGCCGCCTCGACGCCGTAGACGGTGCCGCCGAACAGGGCGATGTTGAGGTAGCCCAGCAGGATGTCGTTCTTCGGGTACTCCTTCTCGAGCCCGATGGCGAGCCGCATCTCGGCGACCTTGCGCTCCGGAGTGGTCTCCGTGGCCTCGCGGTAGGCCGCGTCCCGCTCGATCGGATCGCTGAGCGCCTCCGCCTTCTGCACGAGCACGTTCTTGACGTACTGCTGCGTGATGGATGAGCCGCCCTGCACCTCCCCGCCGAGGGCCGTCGTCGCGGCCGCGCGGACCGTGCCGAGCAGATCGATGCCGCCGTGCTCGTAGAAGCGCGGGTCCTCGGAGGCCACCACGGCGTCCTTGACGAACGGCGAGATCTCGTCCCAGCCCACCTCGACGCGGTTCTGGGCGTAGAAGGAGGCGAGCAGCACGTCGCCGCCGGAGGAGTCCTTGGCGTAGACGTCGCTCTTCTCGGCGAGCGTGCCGATCTCGAGGTACTCGGGGAGGTTGTCGAACATCTCCACCGTGTTGCCGGCGGCCATGCCGCTCAGCGCGATCGCCGGCGTCACCGAGGCGGCCACCAGGACTCCCGCGACGACGCTCATGGCGACGATGCCGATCAGACCGCCGACGGCGCCCCCGATGGTCTTCACGACTCTGGTCCCGCCCTGCCCCGACATAGAATCAGCGTAGTCGCCGCGCTCGGACGAGCCGCGGCGCTCATCCCGCCGACGCGCGGCGCTCAGCAGTCGTCCCGCACCGGCCGCACCCGAGGAGAGCCATGTCCGTCCCGCGCTGGGAGTACATCACCACCCCGCTGATGATCCACAACACCACGGCGATCCTGAACACCTGGGGATCCGAGGGCTGGGAGCTGGTCCAGATCGTGACCGGTCCCGAGGGCGGCCTCGTCGCGTACCTCAAGCGCCCCGTCGCCGAGGCCGGCGCGTGATCGCCGAGCGTCTCGCGGAGCTCGGCGTCGAGCTGCCGGCGGTGGCGGTCCCCGCCGGCGCCTACGTCCCCGCCGTCGTGCACGGCGGCCTCGTCTACACGGCCGGGCAGATCCCCTTCGTCGACGGTGCTCTGCCGCTGGTCGGCAAGGTCGGCGCCGAGGTGTCGCCCGAGCAGGCGAAGGACCTGGCCCGCACCTGCGCCCTCAACGCGCTCGCGGCCGTGGCCGACGCGATCGGATCGCTCGACCGGGTGACGCGGATCGTCAAGCTCACCGGATTCGTCGCCTCCGCCGCCGGCTTCACCGGGCAGCCCGGCGTGATCAACGGCGCCTCGGAGCTGCTCGGCGACGTGTTCGGCGAGCCCGGACGCCACGCGCGCTCGGCCGTCGGGGTGGCGGAGCTGCCCCTCGGCGCTCCCGTCGAGGTCGAGCTGATCGTCGCCTTCGACTGACGCACCGCCCCCTCCGGCCGCTGCGGCGGGAGGGGGCGGCGCCCGGTCAGTCCGCGGCGATCGCGGAGGAGATCACCGCCATCACCTGCGTGTCAGCGAGCGTCGTCGTGTCGCCCACGGCGCGTCCCTCCGCCACGTCCCGCAGCAGCCGGCGCATGATCTTGCCCGAGCGGGTCTTGGGCAGCTCCTGCACCACGAAGATCCGCTTCGGGCGGGCGATCGCGCCGATGTGCTCGGCGACGTGCGCCTTCAGGGCGGCCTCGAGCTCGTCGTGCCCGTGGGCCAGCGCCTCGGCCTGGCTCGCCTTCGCGATCACGAACGCGACGACCGCCTGGCCGGTGGTCTCGTCCGCGGCTCCCACGACGGCCGCCTCGGCGACGACCGGGTGCGAGACGAGGGCCGACTCGATCTCGGCGGTCGAGAGGCGGTGGCCGGAGACGTTCATGACGTCGTCCACGCGCCCCAGAAGCCAAAGGTCGCCGTCCTGGTCGCGACGCGCCCCGTCGCCCGCGAAGTAGCGGTCGCCGAACTTCGACCAGTAGGTCTCGACGTAGCGCTCCGGGTCGCCCCAGATGCCGCGCAGCATCGCCGGCCAGGGCTCGGTGATCACGAGCAGTCCGCCCTCGTCGGCGCCGACCGGCGTCCCGGAGTCGTCGACCACGTCGATCGAGATCCCCGGCAGAGCGACCTGCGCGGACCCGGGCTTGAGAGTCGTCACCCCGGGCAGAGGGGACACCATCATCGCGCCGGTCTCGGTCTGCCACCAGGTGTCGACGATGGGGGTGCGGCCGCCGCCGATCACGTCTCGGTACCAGACCCACGCCTCCGGATTGATCGGCTCGCCGACCGATCCGAGCAGGCGCAGGCTCGAGAGGTCGAAGCGCTGAGGGATCTGCCGGCCGAGCTTCATGAAGGAGCGGATCGCCGTGGGCGCCGCGTAGAGGACCGTCACGCCGTGCTTCTCGACGATCTCCCACCAGCGGCCGGGATGCGGGCTGTCGGGAGTGCCCTCGTACATCACCTGGGTGGCGCCGTTGGCGAGCGGGCCGTAGACGACGTAGCTGTGCCCGGTGATCCAGCCCACGTCCGCGGTCGACCAGTAGACGTCCGACTCGGGGTGCAGGTCGAAGACCGCGCGGTGCGTGAAGGCGACCTGGGTGAGGTACCCGCCGCTGGTGTGCAGGATGCCCTTGGGCTTCCCCGTCGTGCCGCTGGTGTAGAGGATGAAGAGGGGCTGCTCGGCGGGGAACGGCTTCGCGACGTGGTCGGCGTCGACCGCCACGATCTCCTCGTGCCACCAGAGGTCGCGGCCCTCGTGCCAGGCGACCTCGTTGCCCCCGCGGCGCACGACCAGGACGTGCTGGACGCTGGACTCGCCGCCGAGGGCGAGCGCCGCGTCGACCGCCGGCTTCAGGGGCGAGACGGCGCCCTTGCGCCAGCCGCCGTCGGCGGTGATGACGAGCGTCGCCTCCGCGTCGTCGATGCGCGCGCGGAGGCTCTCGGCGCTGAAGCCGCCGAAGACGACGGAGTGGACCGCGCCCAGCCGGGCGACGGCGAGCATCGCGATGACCGCCTCCGGGATCATGGGCAGGTAGATCGCGACGCGGTCGCCGGCGCGGACGCCCAGGCTCGTGAGCAGGTTCGCGGCGCGCTTCACCTCGGCCGTGAGCTCGGCGTAGGTGATCGAGCGGGAGTCGCCGGGCTCGCCCTCCCAGTGCAGGGCGACGCGGTCGCCGTGGCCCGCCAGGACGTGCCGGTCGAGGCAGTTGTAGGCCACGTTGAGCTCGCCGTCGTCGAACCACTTCGCGAACGGGGGCTCGCTCCAGTCGAGGGTGCGCGTGAAGGGCCGGTGCCAGTGCAGGAGCTCGCGGCTCCGGTCGGCCCAGAAGGCGAGGCGGTCGGCCGAGGCCTCGTCGTAGAGCGCGGCGGTCGCGACCGCTCCGGCAGCGAGATCGGCCGGCGGCGGGAACCGGCGGGTCTCGTGGAGGAGGTTGTCGATGGCGTTCCGGTCGGCGGCCGGGGCGTCGGGGGGAGTGGACATCTGCGATTCGCTCCTTCGCGAGTGAGACGTTCGCCGGCCCGCGCGGTCGGCGTCGCACCACCGTAGCGCCCGCTTCCGACGGGGATCGCCGCGCGCCGGAAGCTGAGTGCGGGGCGGGTGTCGGATAAGAGTCCGCAGAGAACGGGATCCGGGCTTGGCGAATCGCGATCCGTCCCCTACAGTTGCATACGGCCGAATGAACTTCGGCCCAGCGGCGCAAGTGATTCCCCCCAATCCAGCGCCGCCGAGGCGGCACCTGTTCCCCCCAATGGGTGCCGCCCCCTTCTTCCCGCCGGATCCGGCGGACGGACGCCCCCGCTCGAGCCCTGCTCGCGGGGGCGTCTCCGCGTTCCGGGTCTCTCCGGCCCAGCGGCTCCCGGCCGGTCGGGTGCTCCTCCACAGGAGCGGACACGGGCGTCCGTCCCCGGATCACCCGCCACCGCTCCCACGGCGCGCTGCCGGCTCCTAGCGTGCCGGGATGACCCGCGACTTCGTCCCCCTCGTCCCCGCCGAGCACCGCCGCGATCCGCTGCCCGCCCGCCCGGCCGCCGCCGCGCTCGGACTGCTCGCGCCGCACGCCGCGGACCCCGCGGTGACCGACCTCTTCGTGAACGGCGGCGCGGGCCTCTGGATCGACCGGGGCGGTGGTGCGGAGCGGGTGCCGGAGTGGACGCTCGACGCCGCCGGAGCACGGCGGCTGGCGGTGGCGCTGGTCGCGGCAGGCGGGCGGCACGTCGACGAGGCCAGCCCGTGCGTCGACGTCCGGCTCCGCCACGGAGTCCGCGTGCACGTCGTGCTGCCGCCGGTGGCCACCGGCGGAGCGCTCGTGTCGGTGCGGGTGCCCCGGGCGGAGTCCTGGTCGCTCCGGGAGCTGCAGGCTGCGGGGATGCTGGACGACGACGGCGTGCGGCTCCTGCGCCGGGCGGTCCGCGAGCGGTGGAACCTGCTGATCACGGGAGCGGGCGGATCGGGGAAGACCACCCTGCTCGGCGCCCTGCTCGGGTGCGCGGCGCCGACCGAGCGGATCGTGGCGATCGAGGACGTCGGCGAGCTCCGGCCGGCGCATCCGCACGTCGTCTCGCTCGAAGCGCGGCAGCCGAACCTCGAGGGCGCCGGGGCCGTGGGCCTGGATCGGCTGGTCCGCGAGGCGCTGCGGATGCGGCCCGACCGCCTGGTCCTCGGAGAGTGCCGCGGTGTCGAGCTGCGCGAGTTGCTCTCGGCGCTGAACACCGGGCACGACGGCGGTGCGGGGACGCTCCACGCGAACTCCCTCGCTGACGTGCCCGCGCGGCTGGAGGCGCTCGGGGTCCTCGCAGGGCTGGGGCCCGAGGCGATCGCGCGGCAGACCGTCAGCGCGATCGACCTGGTGCTGCACCTGGAGCGCCGGGGTGGACGACGGCGGCTCGCGGCGTCCGGGACGTTCGCGCTGGACGCGAGCGGGCGGCTGCGGGTCGAGGAGGGGACGCTGCCCCGCGTCTCCAGGTCGGGCGCGTGACGCGTCGCGACGGCCTGGACGAGGTCGCGGCCGTGGTGCACCGGCTGGCCGTCCTCCTGGCGGCGGGCGTGGCTCCGGCGTCGGCGCTCGGACATCTCGCCGGTGCGGAGGGGGCCGGCCGCGGGGACGCGCGGCGGAGGCGCCTCCTCCGGGCGGTGTCGGAGGAGACGGGGCGCGGCGGCGACGTGACCGAGGCGCTGCTGCGTGGAGTCCCCGCTTCTCGGCGGAGCGGACGGGAGCGTCGGCCGTCGAGGCGGCGGGCGCGAGACACCGGTGAGGCGACCGCGTGGGCGGCGCTGGCCGCGGCCTGGCGGGTGGCCGCCGACTCCGGCGCGCCGGTCGCCGCTGCTCTCGGCGAGCTGGCGGAGTCCCTGCGCGAGCTGGCACGTGCCCGCCGGGACATCGAGGTGGCTCTGGCCGGTCCCTCCGCCACCGGGAGGGTCGTGAGCGCGCTGCCGCTGGCGGCGCTGGGTCTGGGGGCCCTGCTGGGCTTCGACGTCATCGGCGTGCTCCTCGGGACGGTGCCCGGTGCGGCCTGCCTGGTCGGGGGAGCCGGGCTGATGGCGGCCGCGCACGCGTGGACGCGGCGGCTCGTCCGAAGCGCGGCCCCGCCGGATGCGGCGCCCGGACTCGCGCTCGACCTCCTCTCGGTGGCGCTGGCCGGCGGCGGCTCGATCGAGTCGTCGCGCGCCCGGGTCGTGGCGGCGCTCGCCGAGTGCGGGCTCGACTCGGGCGAGCGCGTGCTCTCCGACGCGGACCCGGTGCTCGCCCTCTCCGCGGCGGCGGGCGTGCCGGCGGGACACCTGCTCCGGAGCGAGGCGGCTCTGGTCCGGGCGCGGGCGTCCTCCGGGGCGCGGGAGCGAGCCGCTCGGCTCGGCGTGACCCTGATGCTGCCGCTCGGGGTCTGCGTGCTGCCGGCGTTCCTGCTGCTCGGAGTGGCTCCGATGGTCGTCTCGGTGCTGCTCTCGACGTTCTCGGTGGCGGCGTGACGGGGTCGACCGCTCCTCCACAGGGGCGCGATCGGGAGGCGTCTCCACGGATCGGCCGGAGGGTCGATCGGCGGGATCGGGAGTCCGCGATCCTCGGAGGAGGGGGCACGGAGCGGGGCGGAACGGAGCAGGACAGATGAGCGGTGACACGGCGATCAGCGGCGGAGGAGCGACGCGGAGTCGGGGAGTCGGCAGGAGCAGGGATGCGGGCGTGGGCGGGGGCGGAACGAGCCGGGGCTCGAGGAGGGGCGGAGATGCGGCGTCCGGTGGAGAGGCGGGCGTCGGCGTCTCGGCGGGCCGCGTCGGGTGGCGCCGACCCGGGTGGGGACTGCTCGGCGCTCTGGGCGACGAGGAGGGGTCGGCGACGGCGGAGTACGCGATCGCGACGATGGCCGCGGTCGGGTTCGCCGGGCTGCTGGTGGTCATCCTCAAGGGCGACGAGGTGCGGAGCATCCTGACCGACCTGGTGACCCGCGCGCTCACCGCGGCGGGATGAGGGGCCTCCCGCTGCTGCGCGGGCGGCTCGTCCAGGAGGAGGGGTCGGCCACCGCCGAGCTCGCGCTCGTGCTCCCGGCGGTGGTCGCGGTGCTGGCACTGTGCCTGGGGTCGGTGGCGGCCTCGGCGCAGTACGTCCGGCTCGTGGACGCGGCGGCCGACGCGGCCCGGTCCGCAGCCCGGGGCGACGACCCCCACGCGCCGCTCGCCCGGGTGGCGGGGGCGTCGCTCACGGCGGGGGAGCAGGACGGACTGGTCTGCGTCGACGTCGCGGCTCGGCTGCGTCCGCTCCCGGCCGTGTCGCTCCCGGTCTCGGTCCGGTCCTGCGCGTTGGGCGGAGGCGGATGATCCGCCGGCTTCCCGGGGCTGTCCGCGACCGGGAGGAGGGATCGGCCGCGGTCGTGGCCGTCGGAGTCGTCGCGGGCACGATCCTGGTGACGGCCGCCGTGCTCGCCGGCTGCGCAGGAGTCGTCGGGCACCAGCGAGCGGTCGCGGCCGCGGACGCCTCGGCCCTGGCAGCGGCCGACGTCGCCTCCGGTCTGCTGGCCGGGGATCCGTGCGGGCGCGCCGCCGCCGTGGCCCGCGCGAACGGCGCCGAGCTCGTCCTCTGCGAGGTCGACGGCGGCGTCGCGAGGGCGGAGGCGGCGGTCGCCGCGGGTCCGCTCTCCCTCACCGCGCGGTCGCGGGCCGGCCCGCCGCCCTGAGAGAGGAGGCAGCAGCGGGTGTCGTCCGCATCGAGGTGCGGACGACACCCGCGGGAGCGCGTCAGTCGGAGGAGAGCCGCTGATACCGGTACGCGGCGGCGGTCGGCAGAGCGCCCGCGCCCTCGTCGTGCTCGAGGCCGCCGGCGAGGAGGTAGATGTAGCGGGAGCCCGCCCTCGCCCCGGGGATCTCGAGGCGCGCGGCAGGGGCCTGATCGTCGCCGTAACCCCTGCGGAGGGTCTTGCCCTCCAGCGGTCCGTCGAGGAGCTTGGCCGTGTAGGCGGAGGTCGTGGTGGTGTGCGTCGTTGCCATGCCTCATCATGCGCCGATCGGCGCCGCGCGTCACCCCCACTCCTGGCAGGTCGGGCAGGCGGCTCCGAGGCGGTGTCCAGCGTCCTCCCGAGGTCCCCGTCTCCTCGGGAGGGGGCAGGACGTCCGGGGTCAGTGTGTATGGTGTGCCTGTCGGGCGCCCCCGCCGATGGGGACGCGTCGCCGTTCCCCGCACCACGTCGCCGCGCACCGTCTCCCCGCAGCAGGGGACGTCGGACCACTGGTCGTCCGACCCGACAGCACCAATCGAGGAGAACTGTGTCCGGCACGAAGAAGCTGGTGATCGTCGAGTCGCCGGCGAAAGCCAAGACCATCGCCCAGTACCTGGGCGACGGCTACGAGGTGCTCGCCTCCGTCGGGCACATCCGCGACCTCATCGAGCCGAAGAACCTCCCCCCGGAGCTGAAGAAGGGCCCGCTGGGCAAGTTCTCCGTCGACGTCGACAACGGCTTCGAGCCCTACTACGTCGTCTCCGACCAGAAGAAGAAGACGGTCGCCGACCTCAAGCGCGCGCTGAAGAACGCCGACGAGCTCTACCTGGCCACTGATGAGGACCGCGAGGGCGAGGCCATCGCGTGGCACCTCCTCGAGGAGCTCAAGCCCAAGGTCCCCGTGCACCGCATGGTCTTCCACGAGATCACGAAGGACGCGATCCAGAAGGCGCGCGACAACACCCGGGACATCGACACCTCCCTGGTCGACGCGCAGGAGACCCGCCGGATCCTGGACCGCCTCTACGGCTACGAGATCTCGCCCGTGCTGTGGCGCAAGGTCGGCCCCGGCCTCTCGGCCGGCCGCGTGCAGTCGGCCGCCACCCGCCTCGTGGTCGACCGCGAGCGGGAGCGACTGGCGTTCGTCTCCGCGAGCTACTGGGACCTCGCCACCGTGCTCGCGCCCGAGTCGGACTCCTCGGCGGGCTTCGACGCGCGCCTGGCGCGACTCGACGGCAAGCGGATCGGAAGCGGCCGCGACTTCGACGACCGCGGTCAGCTGAAGGGCGACGTCACCGTCCTCGACGAGTCCACCGCCGGGGCCCTCGCCGAGGCCCTCCGCGACCCCGCCACGACGGTCCGGGTCTCGAACCTCGAGTCCAAGCCGTACTCGCGCCGCCCCGCCGCCCCGTTCACCACGTCCACGCTCCAGCAGGAGGCGGCGCGCAAGCTGCGCTTCTCGGCGCGCCAGACGATGAGCGTCGCGCAGTCGCTCTACGAGAACGGCTTCATCACCTACATGAGGACCGACTCGCCCGGGCTGTCGCAGCAGGCGCTGAACGCCGCACGCACGCAGGCCGCGTCCCTCTACGGAGCCGAGACCGTCCCGGACAAGCCCCGCCTGTACTCCGGCAAGAACAAGAACGCGCAGGAGGCGCACGAGGCGATCCGGCCCGCGGGCGAGACCTTCCGTACCCCGGATCAGCTCTCGGGCACCCTCCGCGGCAACGACCTCCGCCTCTACGAGCTCATCTGGAAGCGCACCGTCGCCTCGCAGATGGCCGACGCCAAGGGCTCGACCGCCACCGTGACGCTGCTCGCCGAGCCGGCCGGCGACGTCGCGAAGACCGCGGAGTTCACCGCCTCCGGAACCGTCATCACCTTCCGCGGGTTCCTGCTCGCCTACGAGGAGGGGCGCGACGAGGAGCGTCACGGCGCCCGCGACGAGAAGGACGCCAAGCTGCCGGTGCTCGAGGTCGGCCAGAGCCTGGTCGTCGCCGAGGTCGAGGCCAAGGGCCACGAGACCTCGCCGCCCCCGCGCTACACGGAGGCGAGCCTGGTCAAAGCGCTCGAGGAGCTCGGCATCGGCCGGCCCTCCACCTACGCGTCGATCATCTCCACCATCGTCGACCGCGGCTACGTCACTCCGCGCGGCACCGCCCTCGTGCCCAACTGGATCGCCTTCTCGGTGGTCCGGCTGCTCGAGGACTTCTTCTCGGACCTGGTGGAGTACGACTTCACCGCCGAGATGGAGGGCGACCTCGACCGCATCGCCGGCGGCGAGGAGGACCGCGTCGCCTGGCTCAACCGCTTCTACTTCGGCGGAGGCACGCACCCCGGGCTCCGGCATGTCGTGGACAACCTCGGCGAGATCGATGCGAAGAGCATCAACTCCGTCCGGATCACCGACGACATCACCCTGCGCATCGGCAAGTACGGCCCCTACCTCGAGGTGGCCCAGGAGGAGGGGCAGGAGACGCCCCGCCGCGTCAACCTGCCGCTCGAGCTGGCCCCCGACGAGCTCACCCCCGCCAAGGCGCAGGAGCTCGTCGACGCGCCCGTGCAGACCGACCGCGTGCTGGGCAGCAACCCCGACTCGGGCAAGACCGTCGTCGTCAAGGACGGGCGCTTCGGCCCCTACGTGACCGAGGTCGATCCGGAGCCGGAGACCACGGCCGACCCCACAACCGGCGAGGTCGTCGAGCCCGCGCCCGCGAAGCGCGGCGCGAAGAAGCCCGCAGTGGTGAAGCCGCGCACCTCCTCCCTCTTCAAGTCGATGGACGTCGCGTCGATCGACCTGGCGACGGCTCTGCGCCTGCTCGACCTGCCGCGCACGGTCGGCGACGACCCCGAGAGCGGCGAGCCGATCACGGCTCAGAACGGCCGGTACGGCCCGTACATCAAGAAGGGCACCGACAGCCGGTCCCTCACCAGCGAGGACCAGATCTTCGAGGTCGACCTGCCGACGGCGCTCGAGATCTTCGCCCAGCCGAAGTACGGGGCGCGACGCGCGTCGAGCGCGCTGAAGGAGTTCGAGGCGGACCCCGTCAGCGGCAAGCCGATCCGGATCCGCGACGGACGATTCGGCGCCTACGTGACCGACGGCGAGACCAACGTCACGATCTCCAAGGGCCTGACGATCGAGGAGATCGACTTCGAGCAGGCGGTCCAGATGCTCGCGGACAAGCGCGCGAAGGGCCCGGCCAAGAAGGCTCCGGCCAAGCGCGCGCCGGCCAAGAAGCCCGCGGCGAAGACCACAGCGGCGAAGACCACGGCGGCCAAGACCACGGCGGCGAAGACCACCGCGGCGAAGACCACCGCGGCGAAGACCACCGCGGCCAGGACCACGGCGGCCAAGACCACCACGGCGAAGACGACCGCGGCGAAGAAGCCCGCCGCGCCCCGCGCCACCGCTGCGAGCCGCGCGGCTGCCGCGGCCGCCGCCGAGACGTCGGACGCGACGGAGTCGTGACCGGGCTGTTCGTCACCCTCGAGGGCGGGGACGGCGCGGGCAAGACCACGCAGGCCCGGCTGCTCGAGGAGTGGCTGGGCACGCGGGGCGAGACCGTCGTCCGCACCCGCGAGCCCGGGGGCACCGAGGTGGGCGTGCAGATCCGCGAGATCGTGCTGCACCACCGCGGCGAGATCGACCCCCGGGCCGAGGCCCTGCTCTACGCGGCGGACCGCGCCCAGCACATCGGGACGCTCGTGCGACCGGCGCTCGAGCGCGGCGAGGTCGTCGTGCAGGACCGCTACATCGACTCCTCCGTCGCCTACCAGGGAGCCGGGCGAGTCCTCGACGCCGTCGAGGTCCGGCGGCTGTCGGAGTGGGCCACGCACGACCTGAGGCCCGACCTCACCGTCCTGCTCGATCTCGATCCCGCCGTCGCGCGGGGCCGGCTCGACGCGGCCCGCACCCGCTTCGACCGGCTGGAGGCCGAGAAGGCGGAGTTCCACGGGCGCGTGCGCGAGGCGTTCCTGGCGATCGCCGAGACGGACGCCGAGCGCTTCCTCGTCGTGGACGCCGCTCTCCCGGTCGAGGAGATCGCGGCCGCGGTGCGGGAGCGGGTCGCCGCCCTCCTCGACGGCGCGCCGGCTGTCGGTGCTCGCGGTTAGCCTGGTGGCATGACCGTCTGGAGCCAGCTCGTCGGGCAGGAGCACGCTATCGGCGCCCTGCAGGACGCCTCGACGCCCCGGGACGACCGCGGCCGGGAGTCGTCGTCGATGACGCACTCCTGGCTCATCACCGGCCCTCCCGGGTCCGGCCGCTCGAACCTCGCCTACGCCTTCGCCTCCGCACTGCTCTGCCGCCACGGCGGCTGCGGGGAGTGCCCCGACTGCCGCCAGGTCGCCGCGCGCTCCCACCCCGACCTCGCCGTGCTGACGACCGAGCGCGTGATCATCTCGATCGACGAGGTGCGGCGGCTGGTCAGCAGCTCGCAGTACTCGCCCTCGGTGTCGCGCTACCGCGTCATGGTCATCGAGGACGCCGACCGGATGAGCGAGCGCACCTCCAACGTGCTGCTGAAGGCACTCGAGGAGCCGCCGGAGCGCACGGTCTGGATCCTGTGCGCCCCGAGCGAGGCCGATCTGCTCCCCACCATCCGCTCCCGCGTCCGCTCCGTGCGGCTCCGCGTGCCGAGCGTCGAGGACGTCGCCGGTCTCCTCGAGCGACGCGACGGGGTCGACCCCGAGACCGCCGAGCGCGCCGCCCGCCAGGCTCAGAGCCACATCGGGATGGCGCACCGCCTGGCGACCGACGCGAACGCGCGCGAGCGCCGCGAGGAGACGCTCCGCATCGCCCTGCGCCTCCGCGGCGTCTCGGACGCGGTGCTCGGCGCGGCGCGGATGATCGAGGTCGCGACCGAGGACGCCAAGGCGATCACGCTCGAGCGCGACGAGGCCGAGCGGCAGCAGGCGCTGCGCTCGCTCGGCGTCGAGCCCGGGGGCACCGTGCCCGCGCAGCTCCGCTCGCAGCTGCGGGCGCTCGAGGAGGACCAGAAGCGACGCGCGACCCGGAGCCTCCGCGACGGCCTCGACCGCATCCTCGTCGACCTGCTCTCCCTCTACCGCGATGTGGTGCGCCTCCAGCTCGGGGCGCCCGGCGGCGTCATCAACGAGGAGGTCCGGACCGAGATGACCGCGCTCGCCGACTCGACTCCGCCCGACCGCACGCTCGCCGTCCTCGACGCGATCGCGACCGCCCGGCAGCGGATCGACGCGAACGTCTCCCCGGTCCTCGCTCTCGAGGCTCTGCTCGTGGTGGCTGCTCGCCGTCCGGTGGCCGCGTGAGGCGGGGGCGCCGGTCGGCCGTCGTCGTCGCGCTCGTCGCTGCGGCGTCCCTCCTGACCGGCTGCTTCGCGCCCGGCCCGACCGTCGACCGGACCTCCACCCCGTATCCGCAGACCGTCGACGACTCCCTGGAGCGCTTCTACTCGCAGGTGCTGGTCTGGGACGACTGCGGCGACGGCGCTCTCTGCACCGACGCGACCGTCCCGCTCGACTGGGACGTCCCGTCGGGGGAGACGGCGTCGATCGCCCTGGTGCGCCGGCCCGCGACGCAGGGCCCGGCGATGGGGTCCCTGCTCGTGAACCCGGGCGGGCCGGGAGCGTCGGGCGTCGACTTCATCCGCGACAGCGCCGACTACGCGGTCGACTCCGCGCTCGCGGCCCGGTACGACGTCGTCGGCTTCGATCCGCGCGGAGTGGGCGCCTCCACCGCCGTCTCGTGCCTCGACGCCGCGGGCCTCGACTCCTACCTCTACGACATCACGCCGGGGGAGCGGGGCAGCGACGAGTGGATCCAGGCGCAGCGCACGTCCGCCGCCGCGTTCGCCGCCGCCTGCGCGGAGCGCAGCGGGCCGCTGCTGCCCGAGGTCGGCACCCCGAGCGCCGCCCGTGATCTCGACGTGCTGCGCGCGGCGCTGGGCGACGAGACGCTGCACTACCTCGGCTACTCCTACGGCACGTTCCTCGGAGCGACCTACGCCGGGCTCTTCCCGGACCGGGTCGGCCGCCTCGTCCTCGACGGCGCGATCGATCCGGCGGCGACCTCGTTCGACGTGGTGCGTGAGCAGGCGAAGGGGTTCGAGAGCGCACTGCGCGCCTACCTCGCCGACTGCCTCCGCTCGGACGACTGCCCGTTCACGGGCGCCGTCGACGCGGGAATGGCCCAGCTGGAGCGCATGCTCGCGGACGTGGACGCCTCGCCGATCCGGGCCGCCGACGGCCGTGAGCTCGGCGCGAGCACGCTGTTCACCGCGATCGTCTACCCGCTCTACGACGCCACGGCGTGGGGAGCGCTGAGCGAGATGCTCGCCGACGTGCGCCGGGGCGACCCCGCGGTCGCGTTCCAGTACGCGGACGCGTACAACGGGCGCGACGCGGACGGCCGGTACGCGGACAACACCACCGAGGCGTTCTTCGCGATCAACTGCGTCGACTACTCCTACGACGCCGACACCGCCTCGATGCGCGCCGACGAGGCCGCTCTCGAGCAGGCCGCGCCGACGATCGGCCGCTACATGGCCTACGGCGACATCCTCTGCAGCGAGTGGCCGGCGGCGTTCGAGGGCTCCCGCGAGCCGATCACCGCGGAGGGCTCGGCGCCCATCCTGGTCGTGGGCACCACGAACGATCCCGCGACGCCCTACGTGTGGGCGCAGGCGCTCGCCGGCGAGCTCTCCGCCGGCCGTCTGGTCACCTACGACGGCGAGGGGCACACGGCCTACAACAAGTCGACGTCCTGCGTGAACGACGCGGTCGACGCGTACCTGCTCGAGGGGACCGTCCCGGAGGAGGATCCGCAGTGCTGACCGAGCAGGAGCGGCCCCGCGAGCAGCAGCCCGGGCTCCGCGAGCGCAAGCGCCTGGCCACTCGGCGGGCCATCGAGATCGCCGTCCTCCGGCTCGCGAGCGAGCGCGGGCCGGAGCGTGTGACCATCGAGGACGTCTCGCGCGCCGCCGACGTCTCCACGCGCACCTTCTTCAACTACTTCGCCTCGAAGGAGGACGCGCTGGTCGGCGGGCTCCCGGTCATCGCCGACGAGACGGCGGCGGCGTTCGTCGCGGGCCGGGGCGCCGTGCTCGAGGACCTGCAGCGGGTCTTCGTCGCCGCGATGGAGGAGCCGCTCGAGGAGGACCGGGAGCTGCACGTCCTCCGCCGCGCGCTCTTCCGCGAGCACCCGCATCTGGTCGGCTTGAAGATCGCGGGCATGCGCGAGTTCGAGCTCGCGGTCGAGGGGCTCGTCGCCGAGCGACTCGGACGGGAGGACGAAGACGCGGAGCGGGTGCGCAGCCGGGCGCGGATGCTGACGCTCCTCGGGCTCGCCGCCGTGCGCCACGCCTGGGCGGCGTGGGTCGATCACGACGGCCGGGAGGCTCTGCCCGGACGCATCGCCCGCTCCTTCGAGGAGCTGCGCGGCGCGCTCGCCTGAGCCGAGCGCGGCGGCCGCGGCCGCCGTCCCCGGAGCCTCTGCTCGACCGCGCCGCCCTGATTCACGCCCGGGCGCGCGAGCAGGCTATGCTGTGTAATCGTGTCCGGGGCTCAGGCCCCGCGTGCACGCCGCCTTAGCTCAGTCGGCAGAGCGTCTCACTCGTAATGAGAAGGTCGTGGGTTCGATTCCCACAGGCGGCTCCCTCTCCCTCCGCCCGCGACGTCCAGGCGGGATCCGCGACGTCCAGGTCGCGTCGAACTCGCGTCGCTACCCTGTTGCGGATGACCGACACCCCTCCTCCCCGCCGTCGCCGCACTCTCGTGGTCGCCGCGGTGCTCGCGGTCGCCGTGCTCGGTGGCGGCGCCTTCGGCGTCGGGACGGCTCTCGGCAGCGCCGCGGAGCCGGGGGCGCTGCCCGTCGTCTCGACCCCGACCGCCGGCACGACTCCCGCTCCGACGCAGACGGCGACGGCACGGCCCACCGCCGAAGCGGCGGCCGAGGCGCTCCGCACCTGCTCGGTGGCGGAGCTCGCTGCCGACCCGCGTCTGGGCTCGATGCAGGCTCGTGTGGTCGACGCCGCGACGGGCGAGGTCCTGTTCGACCGCGGGGGCGGGACCGCGTCGCGCACCGCCTCCGCCCTCAAGATCCTGACGGCCGCGTCGGCGCTCGCGGTCCTCGGCCCGGAGACGCGCATCGCCACGACCGTGGTCCGGGGGAGCGAGCCCGGGAGCGTCGTCCTCGTCGGCGGGGGAGATCTCACCCTGACCCGGCTCCCGACCGGCCAGGAGTCGACCTACTCCGGAGCGGCGCACCTCGACGACCTCGCAGCGCAGGTCGAGAGCGCCTGGGAGGCGGACCCCTCGACCGCGGGGACGCCGATCACGTCGCTGGTGCTCGACTCCTCCCTCTACTCGGGCGAGACCTGGCAGCCGAGCTGGAACCGCAAGGAGCAGGTCGACGGCTACATGCCCGAGATCACGGCGCTCCAGGTGGACGGCGATCGCGAGGACCCTGCGGCCTCGACCTCCGAGCGCGGCACGGATCCGGTCGGCCGGGCCGGAGAGGCGTTCGCCGACGAGCTGGACGCCTCGCCCGTGGTCTCCACCGGGACCGCTCCCGCGGGCGCCGCGGTTCTCGGCACGGTGGAGTCGGCCCCGGTCGGCACCCTTGTGCAGCAGATGCTGCTCGTCTCCGACAACGCGATCGCCGAGATGCTCGCGCGGCTCGTGGCGATCCGCACCGGCGCGGGCAGTGACTTCGGTGCCGAGCAGGCCGGTGTGCTGCAGGGGCTCGCCGGCTACGGCGTCGACACGTCCGGGATCGCGATCGTCGACGGCTCCGGCCTGAGCGACGACAACGCGGTCGCGCCGGCGTACTTCACCGAGCTGCTCCGGAAGGTCCGGGCCCGCGAGGGGCAGCTCGGGATCCTCCTCGACGGCCTGCCGGTGTCGGGCCGGACAGGGTCGCTCTCCTACTCCGACCGGTTCGCCGGCGACAACGCCGCGGCCGACGGTGCGGTGCGCGCGAAGACGGGCTGGATCGACACCGGCTACACCCTGGCCGGCGTGGTCACCGCGGCGGACGGCACCGACCTGACGTTCGCGGTCTACGCTCTCGGCGACGTCTCCGACTCGGCGAAGACCGCGATCGACACCCTGGTGACGGGCGTCTACCGCTGCGGGTCCTCGCTCTCCGACTCCTGATCCGGGCGGGCCGACCGCCCGCTCCTCCTCCCTCCTCGACCCGGAAGGCCCACGATGACCACCGCACTCCTGATCGTCGACGTGCAGAACGACTTCACCGAGGGCGGCGCGCTCGCCGTCACGGGCGGCGCGGCGGTCGCCCAGGGCATCACCGCGCATCTGGCGGCGCACCCCGACCGCTACTCCGCGGTGCTGGCCTCCCGCGACTGGCACGAGGGCGACTCCGACAACGGCGGCCACTTCGCGGCGGAGCCGGACTTCGTCGACAGCTGGCCCGTCCACTGCGTCGCGGGCACGGACGGCGCGCGGTTCCACCCGGCACTGGACACCGCTCGGATCGACGTCCAGATCCTCAAGGGGCAGGGCCGCCCCTCCTACTCGGCCTTCGAGGGCACGACGGAGGCGGGCGAGGAGCTCGGCGTCGTGCTCGCGGAGCGGGGCGTCACCGCGCTCGACGTCGTGGGGCTCGCGACCGACCACTGCGTGCGCGCCTCGGCGCTCGACGCGCGACGGGCGGGGCTCGAGGTCCGCGTGCTCGAGGACCTGATCGCGGGCGTCTCCGAGGAGGCGAGTGCCGCGGCGCTGCGCGAGCTGACGGACGCGGGAGTCCGCGTCGAGCGGTCCGCCTGAGCGCTCGTCCCTCCCCAGGGCTCACGGCGGTGCAGGTCCTCCCGGCTCCCGGCGACCCCGCCCCCGGAACGATCGCTCGTCCTACACTGGGAGGACGAGAAGCTCCTCCTGGCGCGGTCTGCGCGCTCCGATCCGAAGAAGTGGTTCCCTCCTGTGACTGATTCCGTCGCGTCCCGCGCCGCCGAGACCGCTCTGCTCGCCCGCATCCCCACGCAGCTGCTGATCGGCGGTGAGTGGGTGGACGCCTCCGGCGGCGGCTCGATCGACGTCGAGGACCCGGCCACCGGAGCGGTCCTGGTCTCGATCGCCGACGCGACTCCGGAGGACGGGGTCCGGGCGCTCGACGCCGCCGTGGCCGCCGGTGCGTCGTGGGCCGCGACGGCGCCGCGGAAGCGGGGCGAGATCCTCCGGCGGGCGTTCGACCTCCTGCAGGAGCGCACCGAGGAGTTCGCGCTCCTGATGGCGCTCGAGATGGGCAAGCCCGTCGCGGAGGCGAGGGGCGAGGTCGTCTACGGCGGCGAGTTCCTCCGCTGGTTCAGCGAGGAGGCGGTGCGCATCAGCGGACGCTACGGAGTCTCGCCCGAGGGCAGCGGCCGGATGATCGTCTCGCAGCACCCGGTGGGCCCCTGCTACCTGATCACCCCGTGGAACTTCCCGCTCGCG
Organism: Rathayibacter sp. AY2B3; assembly: GCF_002931755.1. Classification (NCBI taxonomy): domain Bacteria; kingdom Bacillati; phylum Actinomycetota; class Actinomycetes; order Micrococcales; family Microbacteriaceae; genus Rathayibacter; species Rathayibacter sp. AY2B3. The sequence goes on from NZ_PSUG01000035.1 coordinate 28,411, forward strand.
ATGGCGACGCGGAAGATCGCTCCGGCGCTGGCGGCGGGATGCACCGTCGTCGTGAAGCCGGCCGAGCTCACTCCGCTCACGACGCTCGCCTTCGCGGCACTGCTGGCCGAGGCGGGGCTCCCCGACGGCGTGCTCAACGTGGTCACCACGTCCTCGGCGGGGGCCGTGTCGGCTCCGATCCTGTCGGATCCGCGCCTGCGGAAGGTCTCCTTCACGGGCTCCACGCCGGTGGGGCGCACCCTGCTGCAGCAGGCCTCCGAGAACGTGCTGCGGACCTCGATGGAGCTGGGCGGCAACGCGCCCTTCGTCGTGTTCGAGGACGCCGACCTCGATCGGGCGGTCGAGGGCGCGATGCTCGCGAAGTTCCGCAACATCGGCCAGGCCTGCACGGCCGCCAACCGCTTCTTCGTGCACGAGTCGATCGCCGAGGAGTTCGCCGCGCGGATCGTGGAGCGCGTGCGCGCACTGCGCGTCGGCCGCGGCACCGAGGACGGGGTGACCATCGGCCCCCTGATCGACGAGCGCGCGGTCGAGAAGGCGTCCGCCCTGGTGGAGGACGCCGTCTCGCGCGGCGCGCGCCTGCTCGCCGGCGGCGAGCGGATCGAGGGGGCCGGCCACTTCTACCGGCCGTCCGTGCTCGCGGGGGTCGACCGGGAGAGCGAGATCCTCCGCACGGAGATCTTCGGCCCTGTCCTCGCGATCGTGCCGTTCACGGACGAGGACGACGCCGTCGCGCTCGCCAACGACACCGAGTACGGACTGGTGTCCTACGTCTTCACGCGCGACCTCGCCCGCGGTCAGCGGATGATCGAGCGGCTCGCCACCGGGATGATGGGGCTCAACGTCGGCGTCGTGTCGAACGCGGCGGCGCCCTTCGGCGGGGTGAAGCAGTCGGGCCTCGGCCGCGAGGGCGGGCTCGAGGGGATCCACGAGTACCTCAGCACCAAGTACACGCTCACCCCCGACCCCTTCGCCTGACCCGGTGGAGCGGATCGAGGTCACCGCGCTCGACGATCCGCGGCTGCGCGACTACGCGCACGCCACGGACGTCGCGCTGAAGAACGCCCGCGGCCCGCACGGCCTGTACATCGCGGAATCGGCGCTCGTGCTCGAGCGCGCGATCGCCGCCGGGCACCGGCCGCGCTCGGTCCTCGCGCTCGGCGGGTCGGCCGCCGAGGCCGAGCGCCTGGTCGGCCGCTTCGACGTCCCCGTCTTCACGGGCCCGGGCGAGCTCCTGGCCGAGCTCACCGGGTACACCCTGCACCGCGGCCTGATCGCGGCGATGGACCGGCCCGCGCTGCCCGACCCGGCGGGTCTGCTCGCGGGATCCCGCCGCATCGTCGTGCTCGAGGACGTGGTCGACCCGACGAACGTCGGCGCGATCTTCCGCTCCGTCGGGGCGATCGGTGCGGATGCGGTGCTGGTGACGCCGCGCTGCTCCGATCCGTACTACCGCCGCGCCATCCGCGTGAGCATGGGGACGGTCCTGCAGGTGCCCTGGACGCGCGCCGGCGACTGGGCGTCGACGCAGCGGCTCCTGCACGGGGCGGGCTTCACGATCGCGGCGATGGCGCTGACGCCGGAGGCGGTGCCTCTGCGGGACTTCGCCGCCCGCGCTCCGGAGCGCGTCGCCCTCGTGCTCGGCACCGAGGGGCAGGGTCTCACCGCCGAAGCCCTCGCCGCCGCCGACGTCGCCGTCCAGATCCCGATGCGGCACGGGATCGACTCGCTCAACGTCGCTGCGGCGTCGGCGGTCGCGATGTGGGCGCTCGCCGAGCCCTCCTGAGAGGCGTGCCTGTGCCCCGTTGGGGGTGCCACGGAACGTGAGAGCGCGCCCAGCGCTCCTGTGAGGCGGCGACTGCGCTACCGTGGCCGCACTCCCGCCCGCAGCCGTCACGAACGAGGTCGTCCATGCTTCTGCGCACGACGCTCCGCCCGCCCGTCGCGCTGCTCATCGGCGCCGCGCTCGCGCTGAGCATCACCGCCTGCTCCGGTCCCGCCGCGGACGTGCCGGACGGGTCCGTGCGCGACTCGGGCTCCGTCGCGACCGCTGCCCCGGCGCCCACCGCCACAGCCGATGCCGAGAGCGGCGCGCGCATGACCCGCCTGATCAGCGACTGCCTCGCCCGCTACGGCCTGAGCGACCGGCCGCCTCTCGCGAGCCCGCTCGCGGAGGAGGACGTCCGCGCGGCGGCGCAGCGCGCCCGGGACGCCTACGACGCCACCCTGACCGACTGCTCGGCGCAGGCGCTCGCGTCCGGGGGGCCGAGCAGTGATCCGACGAGGGAGCCCGGCGGCGAGCCGACCGACGAGTCCGACGCCGACTCGACCCCCGCTCCGGCGGGCTGACCGTGCGACTCGAGGGGACGTCCGCGCTGATCGCGGGGGGAGCGTCCGGACTGGGAGCCGCGACGGCGACGGCCCTCGACGCCGCAGGAGCGCGAGTGGTCGTGCTCGATCTTCCGCACGCGGTGGAGGCCGCGCAGCTGCCCGCCTCCGTGCAGCTGATCGCCGGGGACGTTCTCGATCCGGACGCCGTCTCGCGCGCCGTGGAGGCCGCGGGGGAGCTCCGCATCGCCGTGAGCTGTGCGGGCGTCGCGACACCGGGGCGGCTGCTCGGCCGCGACGGGCCGCTGCCGCTCGAGCAGTTCGAGCGGGTGCTGCGCATCAACACGACCGGGACGCTCAACGTGCTGCGCCTCGCCGCGGCGTCGATCGCCGAGCGCGAGCCGATCGACGGGGAGCGCGGAGTCCTGGTGACGACCTCCTCCGTCGCCGCCTTCGAGGGGCAGATCGGGCAGGCGGCCTACGCCGCGTCGAAGGGAGCCGTCGCGGCGATGACCCTGCCGCTCGCGCGCGAGCTGGCGGCCCGGCTCGTGCGCGTGGTCTCGATCGCACCCGGCACCTTCGACACGCCTCTGCTCGCCGGGCTGCCGGAGAAGACCCGCGAGGCGCTCGGCTCGGCGACGCCGCATCCGGCCCGCCTCGGACGCCCCGAGGAGTTCGCGGCCCTGGTGCGGCACATCGTCGAGAACCCCATGATCAACGGCGAGACCATCCGGCTCGACGGCGCCCTGCGGCTGCCGCCGCGCTGAGGGACGAGCGGGCTCGGGCGGTCGTTCACGACCCGCGGAGGTCCCGACTCGCGACTTCACGGCTACTCGACCGGCATGAGACGGCGGGGGTCTCGATACGCCGCAGCGGTGTCCGTCAGACGAGCAGCTGGTGCTTCGCGAGATCCCGGTACAGCGGAGTCGACTCGACGAGCTCGGAGTGGGTGCCGACTCCCACGACCTCGCCCTTCTGCAGGACGACGATGCGGTCGGAGTCGACCACCGTCGACAGGCGGTGCGCGATGACCAGCAGGGTCCGGTTCTCGGCGACCGCGTCGATCGCCAGGCGCAGGCGCTGCTCGTTGAGTCCGTCGAGGCTCGACGTGGACTCGTCCAGCAGCAGGATCGGCGGTGCCGCCAGGAGCGCGCGGCCGATCGCGAGACGCTGACGCTCGCCACCGGAGAGCATCACTCCGCTCTCGCCCACCGGCGCATGCAGGCCGAGCGGGTTGCGCTCGAGCACGTCGGTCAGATTCACCGCCTCGAGCACCCGGAGGCAGTCGGCGTCGTCGGCGTCGGGGCGGCCGAGGACGAGGTTCTCGCGGAGGGTGCCGGCAAGGACGGGGGCGTCCTGCTCGACGTAGCCGATCTGGGCGCGGAGCGCGTCGCGGTCGATGGCCGTGATGTCGACGCCGCCGAGTCGGACGACGCCGGCCTCCGGGTCGTAGAACCGCTCGATGAGGGCGAGGATCGTGCTCTTGCCCGCTCCCGACGGTCCGACCAGGGCGGTGCGCTTGCCGCGCGGCACGGTGAAGGAGACGCCGCGCAGGACGGTGCGATCGCGCTCCTCCGCCACTGCCGCGGCGTCGGGCCCGGCGCCCTCCTCGTAGGAGAACACCACGTCCTCGAAGGAGATGGCCTCCTCCGCCACGCCGGCGCCGAGGCCGCCCGCGGAGGCGTCGCCGTCGCCCTCGATCGGCAGGTCGATGATCTCCTGGATGCGGCCGAGAGCGCCCAGCGCCGAATTCACCGAGGTGATGGCGCCGATGAAGTTGCCGAGCGGCATCACCATCATGAAGAGGAAGAGGATGAACGAGACCAGCTGGGCGATGTCGATCGCGCCGGACGCGACGCGGTAGCCGCCGACGCCGAGGACGGCGAGGAAGGCGACCTGCATCGCGATCCCGGCCACCGGCACCACGAGGGCCGAGACGTGCGCGACGCGGATGCCGAGGCGGTACGCCTCCGTCGCGTGCTGGTCGACGACCGCGATCTCGCGATCGGTGGCTCCGGCCGCACGGATCGTCCGGACGGCGCTGATGGCGCGCTCGACGGCCGCGGCCAGATCGCCGACCTTCTCCTGCGCCATGCGGCTGGCGGTGCGGATGCCCCGGCCGAGGGTCAGCGCGAGCCCCAGGGCCACCGCGACCACGGCCACGATGATCAGCAGCAGCACCCAGTCGATGACGGCCATCGCGATGATCGCGCCGACGAAGACGAGGGAGCCCGCGATCGAGTCGACGAGCCCCTGGGTCAGCACGGCGCGCAGGAGGGTGGAGTCGGAGCCGACGCGGGAGACGAGGTCGCCGGTGCGGCGCGCGTCGAACTCCCGGATCGGGAGGCGCAGCAGCCGCGCGACCAGGCGGCGGCGGCTCGAGAGCACGATCCCCTCGCCGGTGCGCTGGAGCAGGTAGTGCGCGAAGCCCGAGATGAGCCCGGAGGCCACGACCAGGCCGACGAGGGCCCACACCAGCGGGCCGAGATCGAGACCGGACTGGACCCGGGTGATGACCTGCCCGACGAGCAGGGGCTGGCCGAGGCTCGCCGCCGCTCCGAACAGGCTGAGGACCACGACGACCGAGAGGATGCCGCGGTGCTCGAGCAGGTAGGGCACGAGCTGCGAGAAGGAGGCGCGGGGTCCGTCGTCGCGGGAGGGTCGTCGTCCGCCGCGCCGGGAGGTGGTGGTGCTCATCAGCGTCCATTCTGCCCCGTCCTCGCTGCGAGCAGGCCGCCAGCGGGCGGCCCCGGTGCTCAGGGAGGGAGCGGAGGCGCGGACGGCCCGCCGGGGGATCCCGACGGGCCGTCCTCTGCAGGGAGTCCTACGAGACGTTGTCGTGGTACGACGCGTTCTTCGTCTCCTTCGAGAGCAGGAGCGCGATCAGCGTCAGCACGGCCGCGGCGCTGAGGTACAGGCCGACCAGCACGGTGCTGCCGCCCGCCGCCCTCCACAGCGCGACCGCGATGATCGGCGCGAGCGCCGCTCCGAGGATCGACGCGAGGTTGTAGGCCATCGCCGAGCCGGTGTAGCGGACGTTGGTCGGGAACAGCTCGGGGAGGACGGCGCCCATCGGGCCGAAGGTCAGGCCCATCAGCGTGAAGCCGAGGATCAGCACCGCCATGACGCCCGCGAAGCCGGCGCTGAACAGCGGCACGAAGAGCAGGCCGAACACGAGGATCGCCGCGGTCACCACGAGCAGCGTGCGCCGGCGGCCGAAGCGCTCCGCGAGCGGGCCGGAGACGAGGGTGAAGATCCCGAAGAACACGACGCCGACGATCAGCATGACGAGGAAGTCGTTGCGCGTGTAGCCGAGGCCCGGGACGGCGCCGTCGACGGGCGACGTGCCGTAGGTGAGCGTGAACGTGGTCATCAGGTAGAAGAGCACGTAGGTCGCCAGCATGATGAAGGTGCCCAGGATGAGCGGGCGCCAGCTGGTGACGAAGACGCGGGCGAGGGGCAGCTTGACGACCTCGCCCTTCTCGACGACCTTCTGGAACGCGGGCGTCTCGACGAGCTTGAACCGCACGTAGAGGCCGATGATCACGAGCACGGCGCTCGCGAGGAACGGCACGCGCCAGCCCCAGGCGGCGAACGTCTCGTCGCTCATCGTGCTCGCCAGCACCAGGAACAGGACGTTGGCGACGATGAAGCCGATCGGCGCGCCCAGCTGCGGGAAGGTGCCGTAGATGGCGCGCTTGCCGGCCGGCGCGTTCTCGGTCGCGAGCAGCGCGGCTCCGGACCACTCGCCGCCGAGGCCGAGACCCTGGCAGAAGCGCATCACGACGAGCAGGAACGGAGCGAGGAACTCCCAGCCGGGCGTGAGCGCGGTGGGCAGGCAGCCGATCAGGAAGGTCGCGACGCCCATCGTGAGCAGCGACGCGACGAGAGTGCCCTTGCGGCCGACGCGGTCGCCGAAGTGGCCGAAGATGATCGACCCGATCGGGCGCGCGATGAACGCGACGCCGAAGACGGCGAAGGAGGCGAGGAGGGCCGTGGCCGGATCCTCGTTGACGAAGAAGAGCGACGGGAAGACCAGGACCGCGGCGGTCGCGTAGGCGTAGAAGTCGTAGAACTCGATCGACGTGCCGATGAGGCTGGCGAGGATGACGCGGCCGCGGGAGTTCTGCGGGGCGGCTGCTGGCGCGTCGGAGACGGCGGGAGAAGACATGAGGGAGGGGCTCCGTGTGGACGGCGGCTCCCCCCGAGCCGGCGGGGCGGGCGTCGATCGGGCGTCGCGGGCCGCTGGGGCGAGGGGGAGGAGAGAGGCGTCGCTCGTGACGACCCGTCCACTTTACTCCGTGTTCTCCCAGGTTCGTGTGCGGGCGGCCCCAGGACGGGGGCCGCCCGCAGTGGTTCAGCTGCGCAGGGAGCGGAGGAGCAGAGCGGTCGAGACCGCCGCCTCGGCCGCCTCGCGCCCCTTGTCCTCCTTCGAGCCGGGAAGACCCGCGCGGTCGATGCCCTGCTGCTCGGTGTCGAGGGTGAGTACGCCGAAGCCGACCGGCTTGCCGGTCAGGATCGAGACGGTGGTGAGCCCGGAGGTGGCGGCGTCCGAGACGTACTCGAAGTGCGGGGTGCCGCCGCGGATGATCACGCCGAGGGCGACGACCGCGTCCGCCCCCGCCTCCAGGGCCGCCTTCGAGGCGACGGGCAGCTCGAACGAGCCGGGCACGCGCACGAGGGACCAGGACGCTCCGGCCTCGTCGAGGGCTCGGCTCGCTCCGGCGATCAGGCCGTCGCTGATCTGCTCGTGCCAGGTCCCCGCGATGACGACGACGCGCAGTCCCGTGCCGTCGAGAGGGGAGGTGGTGGGGGCGCCGCTACCGGCCATTGCTACTCCTTCGTGGTGGCGCCGGCGATCCCGGCGTCGAGGGCGAGGCCGGAGATCCCGGCATCGAGGGGGTCGTGGTCGAGGACGCTGTCGAAAGCGTGGCCCATGCGGTCGCGCTTGGTCTCGAGGTAGCCCTCGTTGAAGGCGCCGACGCCGACCACGAGCGGCACGCGCTCCGCGACGACGATGCCGCGATCGGTGAGCTGGCGGACCTTCTCGGGGTTGTTGGTGAGCAGGCGCACCTCGGTGAGGCCGAGGTCCTCGAGGATGCCGACGGCCGCTCCGTAGTCGCGCGCATCGGCGGGGAGTCCGAGCGCGAGGTTGGCGTCGAGGGTGTCGAGGCCGTCCTCCTGCAGGCGGTAGGCGCGCAGCTTGTTGACCAGGCCGATGCCCCGTCCCTCGTGTCCGCGGAGGTAGACGACGACGCCTCCGTCGCGCTGGATCGTGTCGAGCGCGGCGTCGAGCTGGGGTCCGCACTCGCACTTCAGCGAGCCGAACGCCTCTCCGGTCAGGCACTCGGAGTGCACGCGCACCAGGGCGGGCCGCCCCGCGGCGACCTCTCCCGCGAGGATCGCGACGTGATCCGCTCCGGTCTGCCGATCGCGGTAGGCGCGGATCCGGAACGGGCCGTGCGTGGTCGGCACCGTGGTCTCGACCTCGAAGCTCACCCGCGCGCTCTCCGGGACCGCGACGGCCACGGGCACCTCGGTGTCGCAGTGGAACTCCTGCAGGTACGCGATGAGGGCCGCGACCGTGGTGACCGGCACGCCCTCGCGCTCGCCGAGGGCGATCAGCCCCGGCAGCCGCATCATCTCCCCGTCCTCGGCGACGATCTCGGAGATCGCGCCCACAGGGTAGAGGCCGGCGAGCTTCATCAGGTCGACCGCCGCCTCCGTGTGCCCGTCGCGCTCGCGCACGCCGCCGTCGACCGCGCGCAGCGGAAGGATGTGGCCGGGCCGGTGCAGCCTCGCGGGGGTCGCCTCGGGGTCGGCCAGCACGCGGAGGGTGTGCGCACGGTCGGAGGCGCTGATGCCGGTGGAGAGGCGGTCGGCCGCGTCGACCGAGAGCGTGTAGGCCGTTCCGCGCGGGTCCTCGTTCTCGACGACCATCAGCGGCAGGGCGAGCCGGTCGGCGATCTCGTTGGTCATCGGAGCGCAGATGAAGCCGGAGGAGTGGCGGACCATCCAGGCGATCGTCTCCTGGCTGGCGAGCTGGGCCGAGACGATGACGTCGCCCTCGTTCTCGCGGCCCTCGTCGTCCGCGACGATGATCGGGCGCCCGGCGCGCAGGGCCTCGACGGCCTCGGGGATGGTCGCGAGGCTCATGAGCGGGCCTCCGCGATCGAGCGCAGCGCGAGCATCCGCTCGACGTGGCGGGCCAGGACGTCGGTCTCGATGTTGACCTGATCGCCGATCGCGCGCGCGCCCAGTGTGGTGACGGCGAGCGTCTCGGGGATCAGCGAGACCTCGAACCACTGCTCCGGCTCGGCGGCGGGGCTGATCGCCGAGACGGTCAGCGAGACGCCGTCCACCGCGATCGAGCCCTTGTCGACGACGAGCGGAGCGATGCCGGTCGGCAGCGAGAACCGCAGCACCCGCCAGGCCTCGCCCGGGGCGATGGAGAGGAGGGTCGCCGTGCCGTCGATGTGACCCTGGACGATGTGGCCGCCGAGCCGGTCGCCGACCAGCGCGGCGCGCTCGAGGTTGACGGGGTCGCCGACGCTCACGCCGTCGAGGGTCGACATCCGCAGGGTCTGCGCCATGACGTCGGCGGTGAACCCGTCGTCGGTGTGCTCGACGACGGTGAGGCAGACGCCCGAGACCGCGATCGAGTCGCCGTGCCGCACGCCTTCGACGGCGAGGGGACCGCGGATGCTGAGGCGGATCGCGTCGGCGCCCGCCTCGACGGCCGTCACGACGCCCTTCTCCTCGATGATTCCGGTGAACATCAGTGGGTCTCCATCTGCAGGGCGTGGGGGAGGCGGGCCGGAGTGCCGGCACCGCCCGCGGGGAGGACGTCGGGGCGCGCGGTCACGAGGAGGTCGTCGCCGAGGATCTCGACCGAGCGGAGGGAGAGTCGCCGGGCCTCGCCGATGCTCTCCACGCCGAGGTCGCCGAGCGCGAGGCGGGGGCCGCCGAGGAGTGCGGGCGCGAGGAACACGAGGTACTCGTCGACCAGCCCGGCGGCGACGAGCGCGGAGGCGAGGGTCGGCCCGGCCTCGACGTAGACGCTGCGGATCTCGGCGGAGTAGAGGTGCGCGAGGACCGCGGCGAGGTCGTGCGTGCGCTCGACCATCACGGCGCGGGGGTGCTCGTGGAGGCGGGCGCCGGACGGCACGGAGCGGGTGCCGACGACGACGGGCACCGGCTGGTGGGCGAGGAGCTCGCCTCCGTCGCCGCGGGCGGTGAGGGCGGGGTCGTCGGCCAGGACGGTGCCGGTGCCGACGAGGATCGCGTCGTGCGCGGCGCGCTGCTCGTGCACGCGCTGGCGGGCCGCCGCTCCGGTGATCCAGCGGCTGCTGCCGTCCGCCGCCGCGGTGCGGCCGTCGAGGGTCGAGGCCCACTTGAGCGTGACGAAGGGGCGGTGCAGGCGGGTCGCGGTGAGCCACGGGTGGAGGAACTGCTCGCCCTCCTCGGCGAGCACGCCCTCGATCACCTCGACGCCGGCCTCGCGGAGGGTGCGACCGCCGCCGGCCGAGCGCTCGCCCGGATCGGGCACGGCGTAGACGACGCGCGAGACGCCTGCCTCGATCAGGGCGCGGCTGCAGGGACCCGTGCGCCCGGTGTGGTCGCACGGCTCGAGGGAGACGACGGCCGTGGCGCCCTCGGCGGCGCCCGGTGCGACGTGCGAGAGCGCGTCGACCTCGGCGTGCGCGGTGCCGGCTCCGTGGTGCCAGCCCTCGCCGAGGACGGTGCCGTCGGGCGCGAGGATCACGCAGCCCACGCGCGGGTTGGGTCCGCGGGCGGGCCCGCGCTCGGCGAGCGCCAGCGCCCGGCGCATCGCGTGCTCGTAGTCGATCGTCATTCCCGGTTCTTCCGTTCGTCGCCGAACTCCGGGGTCTCGAGCGATGTGCGCGGGCACCGTCGCTCAGCATCGCGCGGTGATGCGCGACGCTCGTGCTGCCTCTCCTCCGGACTTTCACCGTCGGTCCTGGAGTTCCACCAGGTCAACCGCCGCCCCTCTCGAGGGGCTGCGGCTCGCGGACTGTGACCGCCGGTTCGGAATTCCCACCGACCCCGGAGCACGTGCTGTCCGGTCAGCCTACCCACCCGCCGCCCGGCGGGAGCCTCCGCGCGTCACACTCCCGGCGCACGGTCGGCTCCGTGCGTCCCGGAGCCCGTCGGCGCGGCGGTCGTCCGTCGTCTCCGCACGGTGGACGGCCGCGCTGCGTCCCCTCCGTCGATCACTCTTCGTTTGCCGTAGATGTCGGTTGCATCCCAAATTGGATAGTCCGATCGTTCGACTCCGGTTGGCGTATACCGGCCGGGCTGGTCAGACACGGAATGTCCTCCACCGGCGACGGAGATTTTCGCCGCTCAATGGCGCAACGAGAATCTCCGTCGATCGAGGCTCCGAGGTCAGCTCTCCCGCTCCTCCGCGCGCATGCGCCTCCTAGCGCGTCGAGCTACCTCCACGGTAAAAGCAGTGAGGACCAGTCCCGTTCCAGGCCCGACGAAGGGCGTGAGAACGGCGCGTGCATCGGTGAACCAGAACAGAAGCAATAGAACCGCTGTACCGCCGAACAGCAGAAGCGCCAATCCTCCAAGGATGGGATTGCGCAATTCTCGGCGCATCGCCCGACTGAGATCGTGATCAGAGGCCATTGAATCTCCTTCGCTGTTCTTCGCGCGCTCTAACAGCGCTGGATGACCGGGTGCAGAGAGCCACCTATAGTGAGGTAGCGTGCGCCGAGGCACTGGCCAGAGTTGTTCGCTTGAACTGCGGCGACGTGGAATACGGCGCCGTAAGCGCCGCACACCGCTCCGAGGGGGGCGAATGCGGCCGTCATTGATCCGCACAGTAATCCTGCCGCTGCTGCGGTAGATTGCGACGCGGTTTTCGTCTCGGTTCTGTTGAGCATGATTGTACAGAATGCGGTGTCACAGGCGAGGCTGGGGTCGGCGACCACGGGATAGGATGCGCCCGTGTGATGCACTCTCTACACCAGCGTGCCGCCGTCGATCGAGAAACTGGTCCTGACAGGAGCGCCGGTGGAATCTGAGGCCCAGGCCGGATTTATGAAGTTGACGGTCCGTCCGTGTGAATCCTTCACCGCAACCGAGTGGTCGATGAACTCGAGGATGGCGGGTTCTCCATCCACGGTCACGTCGAATCTGTAATCAGATGGGGCTGCCTGGTCCTTGATGAGAGCAAAGCCCGCATTGAGAACATGGCCTGCCCCTGTGAACGCGTAATCGTAGGAGTCGCTCATGTTGTAGACGAGCGCGCCTGAAGGCCCGACGCTCGCCGATCGGACAGCGGTTCCTGGAGTGATGCCGACGCTGTGGTTCCTGTATTCGACCGTGAGGCCGGACTTCGTCGAGAGGGAGCCGCTCGGCTCCAGGTGCTCTGATTCGGAGCTTAGTCGAGCGGCGCGTTCACTGGAGGCGGCGATAGGCGTGAGCAAGCCGAAAGATTGCATTGTCGATTCTGCTGTTCGGGTCGCTGTGACGACTCCCGGATCGGCCGTCGCAGGTGTCGCGACCAATGAAGTGAAAGCAAGTACGGTGCCCATGAGCAACGCTCGAACCGATCTTCTGGTGCCTGGCAAGAACATCTCCTTCTTTCAACGTCATCTTTGACACCAGTCACAATTGCAGGGTTATCGCAGATCATCAATGATCGGGCGGGTTCCAGAAGTCCGATGGCGCGTTCGGAGGACCATTCGCCTAATGGTGTCCTTGGCGGGTCGCTCTCGTCGAGTCCCGCGCGACGGAGGGCGCTCGGTTCAGTTCCGGTGCTCGTCCACCCAGCGCGGGAACGGGTCCGCGTACTCCGCCCAGGCGGCCGGGCCGGCCAGCAGCTCCTCGGGGGTGAGCAGGCAGCTCTGCAGGACGGCGGTCAGCCTCCCGGTGTCCAGGCCGGTCCCGAAGAAGGCGAGCTCCTGGCCGAGAGGCGCGTCCTCGTCCCAGCTGAGCAGGCTGGTCGGGTCCAGCGTCA
>NZ_PSUG01000036.1:0-39812 GCF_002931755.1 Rathayibacter sp. AY2B3
GAGGTGCCGCAGCTCTGGCTCGCGCTCCTGCTGGCGGTCCTCCTCATGGCGGCGGTCTCGTTCGTCCTGGTCGGCTCCAGCCCGCGCAGCGTCGGGCGCGCGAACGCCCGCGCGGTCCTGTCCACCAGCGCCTCGCTCGTGCACGTGCTCCGGCTCGCGCTGGGCCCGGTCGCGCACGGGCTCGTGGCCCTCGGCAACCGGGTGACCCCGGGGACGGGGCGCTCGGCGGGGTTCTCCTCCGAGGAGCAGCTGCTCAGCATGGTCGACGAGGCGACCGAGCAGGACGTGCTCGAGCAGGACGACCGCGAGCTGATCCACTCGATCTTCGAGTTCAACGACACCTTCGTGCGCGAGGTGATGGTGCCCCGCACCGACATGGTGACGATCGAGGCGACCTCCTCCGTCGGTGCGGGCATGGGGCTCCTGCTGAGCCGCGGCATCTCCCGGCTCCCCGTCATCGGCGACGGCGTCGACGACGTCCTCGGCGTGCTCTACCTGCGCGACGTGGCCCGGCACACCTACGAGCGGCCGGACGACGACGACACGGTCGCCGATCTCGCGCGCGCCGCGCTGTTCGTGCCCGAGTCGAAGAAGGCCGACGAGCTGCTCCGCCAGATGCAGCTCGAGTCCAACCACCTCGCGATGGTGGTCGACGAGTACGGCGGCATCGCGGGCCTGGTGACGCTGGAGGACCTCATCGAGGAGCTCGTCGGCGACATCTCCGACGAGTACGACCGCGAGGTCGACCTCTTCGAGGAGACGGCGCCCGGCGTCTACCGCGTCTCGGCGCGCCTGCCGGTGGACGAGCTCGGCGAGCTGTTCGAGCTCGACCTCGAGGACGACGACGTCGACTCGGTCGGCGGACTGCTGACCAAGGCCTACGGCCGCCTCCCCGAGCGCGGCGCGACGGCGCGGATCGGCGGAGTGCTGCTCGAGGCCGAGCAGGCGGACCCGCGCCGTGGGACCATCTCCACGGTGATCGTCCGCCGCGATCCCGATCTGGACACCGCCGGCGAGCCCGGCACCGGCCCCGTCGCGATCATCGCGGACGGCGGCACCACCACCCCCAGCCCGAGCACGGCTCCCACCCGCGGAGCCACGGGCGATCAGCACGAGGACGCACGATGACCGACACCACTCCCGCCGCCGCTCCCTACCGGGCGGGCTTCGTGTCCTTCGTCGGCCGCCCGAACGTGGGCAAGTCGACGCTCACGAACGCCCTCGTCGGCGAGAAGATCGCCATCACGAGCTCGAAGCCCCAGACCACGCGGCGCGCGATCCGCGGGGTGGTGCATCGCACCGACGGCCAGCTGATCGTCGTCGACACCCCCGGCATCCACCGGCCGCGCACGCTCCTCGGCGAGCGGCTCAACTCGCTCGTCACCTCGACCCTCGGCGACGTCGACGTGATCGGGATGCTGTTCCCGGCGGACGAGCCGATCGGCCCCGGCGACCGCTTCATCAACGAGCAGCTCGACTCCTTCTCGCGCGCCCGGAAGGTCGCGATCGTCTCGAAGGTCGACCTCTCCTCGAAGAAGTCGGTCGCGAAGCAGCTGCTCGCCGTCTCGGAGCTGCGCGAGTGGGACACCATCGTGCCGATCTCCGCCGTGACCGAGGAGCAGCTGGACGTCCTGGCCGTCGAGCTCCTGCGCCTGATGCCCGTCTCGCCCGCCCTCTACCCGGAGGAGGCGGTGACCGACGAGGACCTGTCCTCGCGGATCGCGGAGTTCATCCGCGAGGCCGCCCTCGAGGGCGTCTCGGACGAGCTGCCGCACTCCCTCGCCGTGACGCTCGACGACATGGTCGAGCGCGAGGACGGCTCGCTGATCGACATCTACGCCAACGTCTTCGTGGAGCGCGACAGTCAGAAGGGCATCATCATCGGCAAGGGCGGCCAGCGCCTGCGCGAGGTGGGCGCCGTCTCCCGTGAGCAGATCGAGCGCCTGCTGGGCCGCCGAGTGTTCCTCTCCATCCGGGTGAAGGTCGCCAAGGAGTGGCAGCGCGACCCGAAGCTCCTGGGGCGCCTGGGCTTCTGACGCCGGAGGGACGACGGCGGTCACCCTCCAGGACGACGCCCCCGGGCGCACGGACCCGTAGCGTGGTCCTCATGCGCGCCCTCCTCGACCGACCGGCGGCCCTGCCGATCGCCGGGGCGCTGCTCGCCGCCCTCCACCTGCTGCTCGGGCTCACCGGGGTCACTCCGACCGAGCGGATCGCCGGCGGCCTCGTGCTGGCGCTGGCCCTCGCGGTCGCGGGCTTCCTGCCCGCGCTCGCCCCCTCGCTCGTCGCGGTCGGCGCGCTCGCCGACGGGGGCGTCCTGCTGGGCGGCATCCCCGTCGACGGGGTGCTCGTCGGCCTGGTCGTCCTCTGGCAGACGACCCGCCGCGTAGGCCCCTGGACCCGTGCCCTGGCGCTCGCAGGCGGCCTCGTCCTCGCCGGGATCGGCGGCGTCACCGTCGCGCTCGGCCTCTCCGGCCCGCTCGATCCGTCCGGGCTCCCCACCCGCGTGGAGTTCGTGGTGCTCGCCCTGGTCGCCCTCGCGGTCGCCTCCGTGCTCGGCGCGGCGAAGGTCCTCGTGTACCTCCATGCGCTGCGGACGCCGGTCCTCGCGGGCGATCGGATCGACGCGCTGCTGACCCGGGTCGCCGGCCCGCAGGACCCCTTCGCGGTGGGGGTCGCCGGGGGTCAGGCGCTGGTGCTCCTCCTCGTCGCCGGCCTCCCGTTCGCCGGGGTGGACGGCGCGATGCAGCTGCTGGTCGCGGGCGTGCTCGCGGTCGCGCTGGTGCTGCACCGGCGGTCACCGGTCCTCGCCCTCTCGATCGCCTGGGCCGGTGCCGCCCTGCAGATGAGCGCGAGCCTCGCTCCCGGACCGGCGGATCTGGCCATCCTGGCCGTCCTCTTCGGCGCCGGCGCGTCGGAGTCGCGGCGAGTGCGGATCGCGGGCGCGGTGTCGGCCGTCCTCGGCGCCGTGGTCGCCGTGGTCTACCTCGTCCTCGTCTTCGACCTCGTCGCGAACGCCTACGACGGCCTGCTGTCGGCCGGTGCCACCTTCGGCGGGATCCTCGCGACGCTCGGCCTCTCCTGGACCATCGGCCTGCTCTCGCGGTCGGTCCGCCGGGCCCGGGAGGGCCAGACCCTGCGCGCGCAGGCCGAGCAGGAGCGCGCCCGAGCGCAGCGCGAGCTCGACACCGTGGAGGAGCGCAACCGGATCGCCCGCGACATGCACGACGTCGTCGCCCACTCCCTCGCCGTGGTGATCGCGCAGGCCGACGGCGCGCGCTACCTCGGCGCCACGAGTCCCGAGCAGACCGACGCCGCCCTGCTCACCATCTCCTCCGTCGCGCGGGACGCCCTCGGCGACGTCCGCGTGCTCCTCGCAGAGCTGCGGCACTCGCAGAGCGACGGTCCGCAGCCCGGCGCACGCGATCTGCCGGCCCTTCTCGACAGCGTGGGCGGCGCCGGCGCCCCCGTCCGCGCCGAGCTCGACGTCGACCTCGAGGCCGTGCCGCGCGCCGTCGGGCTCGCCCTCTACCGCATCGCCCAGGAGGCGACCACGAACGCGCTCCGGCACGGGCGCCCGGGCTCCCCGCTCGACATCGCCCTGCGCCAGGACGGCGGCCAGCTCGCCCTGACAGTGCGGAACGCGCGGTGCGCCGACGCCGAGCGCGACTCCCTGCCCGGTGAGGGCCACGGCCTGGTCGGCATGCGCGAGCGCGCCGCGCTCGTCGGGGGAGTGCTCGCCGCCGGGCCGGTGGGGGACGACTTCGTCGTCGACGCGCGCCTGCCCTCCTCCCCGTCCCTCGTCCGCACCGCCCCACCCCTCGCCTCCGGAGGCAGCCCCGCATGACCGACACCATCCGCCTCGTCCTCGTCGACGACCAGGCCCTCTTCCGCGCCGGCATCCGCATGCTGCTCGGCTCGCAGCCCGACCTCGAGGTGGTCGGCGAGGCCTCGGACGGGGCCGAGGGCGCGGAGCTGGTGGCGCGGCTGGCCCCCGACGTGGTCCTGATGGACATCCGGATGCCGGGCGTCGACGGCATCGAGTCGACCCGTCGGATCCTCGCGGACGCGCAGGAGCGCCGGGTCGAGCCTCCGCGCATCCTCGTGCTGACCACCTTCGACCTCGACGAGGCCGCCGCGCGCGCCATCCGGGCGGGCGCGAGCGGCTTCCTCCTGAAGGACACGGAGCCCGGCTTCCTCCTCGCCTCCGTCCGCACCGTGCACGCGGGGACCGCGGTGGTCGCCGCCTCCGCGACCCGCGAGCTGTTCGAGCACTTCGGAGCGGCGGGCAGCGGACGCGAGACCCCGCCCGCCTTCGCGACCCTCACCGACCGCGAGCGCGAGATCTTCCACCTGGCCGCGCGGGGGATGAGCAACACCGAGATCGCGCGCGCCGAGTTCCTGAGCGAGGCGACGGTGAAGACGCACATCAGCCGGACCCTCGGCAAGCTCGGCCTGCGCGACCGTGTGCAGCTGGTGGTCTACGCCTACGAGAACGGCCTCGTCTCCTAGAGCGGGACGCCGGGGTGACGCGCCGCGGGGGCGGTGCTACCCTGACCGGGTGCGCTTCGGACAGCTCCTCCTTCTCCGCCGCGACGAGATCTGATCCTCAGGCCGTCCTCGTCGCGGAGTCCGTCGTCGGCTGAACCATCCCTCGCCCGCGAGGTCGATCCGCATCCGGATCCCCGCGAGACCGCCCGACCGGCACCGCCCACCAGCGGAGCCGCGCGCGAGCGGGATCGGTCACGAGCGAGAACAGACACGTGCGCACCACTGCGCCGGGAGAGCACCTCATGCTGAACAACCAGAAGCCGTCGCCCATGCCGATCGGCAAGTACCGTCCCTTCCACGAGCTGATCGCCGTGGATCTGCCCGACCGCACCTGGCCGTCGAAGCGGATCACGACCGCGCCCCGCTGGTGCGCCGTCGACCTGCGCGACGGCAACCAGGCGCTCATCGATCCGATGAGCCCCGAGCGCAAGCGCATCATGTTCGACCTGCTGGTCCGGATGGGCTACAAGGAGATCGAGGTCGGGTTCCCGAGCGCGAGCCAGACCGACTTCGACTTCGTGCGCAGCCTCATCGAGGAGGGCGCGATCCCCGAGGACGTCACGATCCAGGTGCTGACCCAGGCCCGCGACCACCTGATCGAGCGAACCTACGAGTCGATCCGCGGTGCCCGCCAGGCGATCGTGCACCTCTACAACTCCACGAGCGTGCTGCAGCGCGAGGTCGTGTTCCGGAAGGACCGCCAGGGCATCATCGACATCGCACTGGCCGGCGCCCGCAAGTGCCGCGAGATGGAGTCGACCGTCCCCGGCACGGCCGTCTACTACGAGTACTCGCCCGAGAGCTACACCGGCACCGAGCTCGACTTCGCCCGCGAGATCTGCGACCGCGTCGTCGAGGTCTTCGAGCCGACTCCCGAGCGCAAGGTCATCCTGAACCTGCCCGCCACCGTCGAGATGGCCACCCCGAACGTCTACGCCGACTCGATCGAGTGGATGAGCCGCAACCTCGCCCAGCGCGAGAACATCGTGCTGTCGCTGCACCCCCACAACGACCGCGGCACGGCCGTGGCGGCCGCCGAGCTGGGCTACCTGGCCGGCGCCGACCGGATCGAGGGCTGCCTCTTCGGCAACGGCGAGCGCACCGGCAACGTCGACCTGGTCGCGCTGGGCGTGAACCTGTTCACCCAGGGGATCGACCCGCAGATCGACTTCAGCGACATGGACGGCATCAAGCGCACCGCCGAGTACTGCAACCAGCTGCCGGTGCCCGAGCGCAGCCCCTGGGCGGGCGACCTGGTCTTCACCGCCTTCAGCGGCTCGCACCAGGACGCCATCAAGAAGGGCTTCGAGGCGATGCAGGCCGAGGCCGAGCGGACTGGCCGCAGCGTCGACGAGCTCACCTGGGCCGTGCCGTACCTGCCGGTCGACCCGAAGGACCTGGGCCGCTCCTACGAGGCGGTCATCCGCGTCAACTCGCAGTCCGGCAAGGGCGGAGTCGCGTACCTGCTGAAGACGGACCACGCGCTCGATCTGCCGCGCCGGCTGCAGATCGAGTTCTCGGGCGTCGTGCAGGCCAAGACCGACGCCGAGGGCGGCGAGGTCACGAGCGAGCAGATCTGGACGGTGTTCCAGGACGAGTACCTGCCGGCGCCCGCCGAGCGCGCCGATGAGAAGTGGGGACGCTTCGAGCTGCTGCGCACGAACACGTCGAGCGATCTGGGCGGCAGCATCGCGTTGGACGCGGTCCTCCGGGTGGGCGACGAGAGCGTCTCGGCCAGCTCGCGGGGCAACGGCCCGATCAACGCCTTCGAGGCCGTGCTGGAGCAGCAGGGCGTCGAGGTGCGGGTCCTCGACTACGTCGAGCACGCTCTCAGCGCCGGTGGCGACGCGCTGGCCGCCTCGTACGTCGAGTGCACGGTGAACGGACGTACTCTGTGGGGCGTGGGCGTGGACGCCGACATCTCGACCGCCTCCCTCAAGGCCATCGTCTCGGCCGTCAACCGCGCCCTGCGCGAGGAGGTCCCGGTCCGCGAGCTGGCCGGCGCCTCCGCCTGATCGGGCCCGATCCCCGCCGGGGGAGCCGTGACGGGTCGCGGCTCCCTCGGCGTTCCGGTGCGCGGACCGCGCGGAACGCTGCTCCCTGCGTCCGAGTCGGGCGCCGCTAGCTCCGGCGGCGCCAGCGCAGGCGCGGCACCCCGCTGAGCGCGCGCTGCTCGGGCAGGCTCCAGCCGTAGCGGACCGCGAGCAGGCGGATGACCGTGGTCACGCCCACCGCGACCGGCGCGGCGAAGTCGATCGTCACTCCGAAGCGCAGCGCGAGGACCAGGACCCCCGTGCCCACCGAGGCGGCGACCGCGTAGAGCGAGCCGACGTGCATCAGCGCGATCGGCCGGTTCAGCAGGATGTCGCGGACGACGGATCCGCCGACGGCCGAGACGGTGCCGACGAACACCGCTGGAACCTCCGGCACACCGAGCGACAGGGCCTTCGTGGTGCCGATCGCGCCGAAGAGCCCGAGGGTCAGCGCGTCGAGGGCGGTGATCGTCCCGTCGACCCGGTTCAGCAGGTGCTGGAGCAGCATGCCCAGCAGGGAGGCGGTCACCGCGACGATCAGGTACGCGTCGGTGTGCAGGGCCACCAGGGGCGTCTGGAGCAGCAGGTCGCGGAGCACGCCGCCGCCGAGGCCGGTGGCCGTGCCGATGATCGTGACGCCGAGCAGGTCGATCCGGCGGTCGCGGAACTCGCCCGCGAACATCGCGCCCTGGAGGCAGCCGATGGCGATCGCGAGCAGGTCGGCCCAGGCCGGGATCTCGAAGAGGGAGGCTGCCACCCGGACATCGTTCCACGGCACGGGCCCTGCTCCGGCCGGGCTGCCAGCCGGGTGTCGGGGGTCGGGGGGATAATCGGGGGATGCCCACCTATCGCGACGAAGCCGTGGTGCTCCGCACGCACAAGCTGGGCGAGGCCGACCGCATCGTGACGCTGCTCTCGCGCAGCCACGGCAAGATCCGCGCGGTGGCGAAGGGCGTGCGCAAGACCGGCTCCAAGTTCGGCTCACGGCTCGAGCCGTTCATGGTCGCCGACCTCCAGCTCTACGAGGGCCGGAGCCTCGACATCGTCACGCAGGCCGAGTCGCTCGGCGCCTACGGTGCGCTGATCGCCGCCGACTACGACAGCTACACCGCGGCGAGCGCGATGGTCGAGACGGCCGACCGCCTCACCGACGCGGACGCCTCCCTGCAGCAGTACCTCCTGCTCGTCGGGGCCCTGCGCTCGCTCTCGAAGCACGAGCACGAGCCGGTGCTGACGCTCGACTCCTACCTCCTGCGGGCGCTCTCGATCGCGGGCTGGGCGCCCAGCTTCGAGGACTGCGCGCGTTGCGGCGCCCCCGGACCCCACGGCGCGGTCGTGGTGCAGCTCGGTGGCGTCGTCTGCACCGACTGCACGCCTCCCGGCGCGCCGAGGGTCGCTCCGGAGGTCGTGGTCCTGCTGGGAGCGCTGCTCACGGGAGACTGGGCCCACGCCGAGACCACCGAGCCGACCACGCGGTCGCGGGCGAGCGGAGTGGTCGCCGCCTACACGCAGTTCCACCTCGAACGCGGTCTGAGATCCCTGGAGCACGTCACCCGATGAAGCCCTTCACCCACAAGGACGCCGAGCCGTACCGCCCTCTCGACTGGACCGGGATCCACCCGCCCGCGATCCCGCGGAAGGCCGTCCCGGGGCACGTCGCGATCGTGATGGACGGCAACGGCCGCTGGGCGAACTCGCGCGGGCTGACGCGGATCGAGGGGCACAAGCGCGGCGAGACGGCGCTGCTGGACGTCGTGGCCGGAGCGATCCAGATCGGCGTGAAGCACCTCAGCGTCTACGCGTTCTCGACCGAGAACTGGAAGCGCTCGCCCGAGGAGGTGCGCTTCCTGATGGGCTTCAACCGCGACGTGCTGCACCGCCGCCGCGATCAGCTCAACGAGTGGGGCGTGCGCATCCGCTGGGCCGGCCGGAAGCCGCGCCTGTGGGCCTCGGTGATCACCGAGCTGCAGTTCGCCGAGCGGATGACCGCGGACAACGACGTGCTCACCCTCACCATGTGCGTCAACTACGGCGGGCGCACCGAGATCGCCGACGCGGTGCAGCGGCTCGCCGCCGAGGTCCAGGCGGGGCGGCTCAAGCCCTCCGGCATCTCCGAGAAGACGATCGCCCGGGCGCTCTACGTGCCCGAGATGCCGGACGTCGACCTCTTCGTGCGCTCCTCCGGCGAGCAGCGCACCAGCAACTTCCTGCTCTGGCAGAGCGCCTACGCCGAGATGGTGTTCCTCGACCGGCTCTGGCCGGACTTCACGCGGACCGACCTCTGGGACGCGATCGAGCACTACTCCGGCCGCTCCCGCCGCTTCGGCGGCGCGGTCGACGTGCCGGGGGCCTCCTCGTGATCCGGGCCGGGATCGTCGGCTTCGGGCTCGCCGGCAGCGTCTTCCACGGTCCGTTCCTCGCGGCCGACCCGGCGTTCGAGGTCGTCGCCGTCTCCACGCGCGACGCCGGTCGGATCGCCGCGGCCTCCGCCGCGCATCCGGGCGCCCGGATCGTGCCCGACCTCGACGCGGTGCTCGCCGAGCGGCCGGAGCTGGTCGTCCTCGCCTCGCCGCCGTCGGTGCACCGGGAGCAGGCCGTCCGGGTGCTCGAGGCCGGGGTCGCCGTCGTGATCGACAAGCCCTTCGCGCCGAGCACGGCCGACGCGGACGCGATCATCGCCGCCTCCGAGCGGAGCGGGGCGCCCGTCTTCGTCTTCCAGAACCGGCGCTGGGACGCCGATCTCCTCACGCTCCGCCGCCTCCTCGGCGAAGGGGTCCTCGGCGAGGTCCTCCGCTTCGAGTCGACCTTCGAGCGCTGGAGCGCGCCGAAGACGGGCCGGTGGCAGAGCGGGACAGGTCCGGCAGAGGGCGGAGGGATCCTCTTCGATCTCGGCAGCCACCTGGTCGATCAGGCGCTGGTGCTGTTCGGCCCGGCCGTCGTGACGGCGGCCGAGACCCGGACCGTCCACGAGGGCTCGGCGAGCGAGGACGACGCGTTCGTCTCGCTCCTGCATCACAGCGGCGTCCGCTCCCACCTCACCATGAGCCGGGTCGCCCGGGCGACCGGCCCCCGCTTCCGCGTGCTCGGCACGCGTGCCGCGTTCAGCGTCGACGGTCTCGATCCGCAGGAGACCGCGCTCCGCACCGGCGGCGCCCGACCGGACGACGAGGGCTTCGGCGAGGTCGCGCCGGAGGCCTGGGGCGTCCTGGTCGACGACTCCGGCGCCCACCCGGTGCCGAGCGAACGGGGACGCTACGCCGCGTTCCTCGAGCAGGTCACCCGGTCGCTCCGGGAGGGTGCTTCCTCGCCGGTCGACGTCCGCGAGGCCCGCGAGGTCGTCGCCGTGCTCGAGCAGGCGCACGCCCTCGCCGCCCGCTGACCGGGGCCGCCGCCGACGCGCCCGGTCGCTCCCCGGTCTTGGCGATCCGGCTCCGGAGCGTCATCCTCGAGAGGTGAGCACCGCACTGCCGAACCACGCCGACCTGCGCGCGCGCTTCGCCGGTGCCCGCGGCTACCACAACGCCTGCACCCTCGGTCTGCCGCCGCGGGAGACCGTCGAGGCGCTGCGGGCCGACCTCGACGGCTGGTCGTCCGGGGAGAGCACGGCCGCCGCCTACGGTGCTGTCGCCGAGCGCGCGCGAGCCTCGTTCGCCGCGATCGCCGGCGTCCCGGTCGACCGTGTCGCGATCGGCTCGCAGACCTCCGCCATGGCCGCCGTGCTCGCCGCCTCGCTGCCCGACGGGGCCCGCGTGCTCTGCGTGGACGGCGACTTCTCCTCCATCGTGTTCCCGTTCCTCGCCCAGGCGCACCGCGGAGTGACCGTGCGCTCCGTCGCGCTCGACGCGCTGGCCGACTCCGTCGAGCACGAGGACGACCTCGTCGTCTTCTCCGCCGTGCAGTCCAGCAGCGGAGCCCTCGCGGATCTCGACGCCGTCCTCGAGGCGGCCGCGCGCCACGGGGTGCGGACCGCGTGCGACCTCACGCAGGCGGCCGGCGTCCTGCCGGTCGACGCCTCCCGCTTCGACGCGACCCTCACCCACGCCTACAAGTGGCTGTGCTCGCCGCGCGGAGTGGCGTTCCTCACCGTCTCGCCGGCCTACGCGGCCGAGCTCGTCCCCGTGCAGGCGGGCTGGTACTCGGGGGAGGACGTGTGGTCGTCCTGCTACGGACCGGCCATGCACCTGGCCGAGAACGCCCGCCGCTTCGACGTCTCGCCGGCCTGGCAGGCGTTCGCCGGAGCCGAGGCGTCGCTCTCCCTGTTCCGCTCGCTCGACCTCGACACGGTCTGGGCCCACGCCTCCGGCCTCGGCGACCGGCTGTGCGAGCGGCTGGACCGCGAGCCCCAGCACCGGGCGCTCGTCTCCTGGCCGGACGAGGGGGGAGCGGACCTGGAGCGGCTGCAGGCCGCGGGTCTGCGCGTCTCGGGCCGCGGCGGCCGGCTCCGCATCGCCTTCCACCTCTGGAACGACGAGTCCGACGTGGACGAGCTCGTCCGCGTGCTGCGGGAATAGCGGGGCGCCCGCTCCGTTGTCTTGGGGGTGAGTGCTGCGCCGAGCCCCCTGTCCGTCGACGTCTGGTCCGACATCGCCTGCCCCTGGTGCTACATCGGGAAGCGACGATTCGAGCGAGGGCTCGAGGCCTTCCGCGCCGCGAACCCGGAGGCTCCGGAGGTCGTCGTCGAGTACCGCAGCTTCGAGCTCTCGCCGGACACGCCGGAGGACTACCGCGGGGGAGAGGCGGCGTTCCTCGCCGAGCACAAGGGGATCCCGGAGGCGCAGGCACAGCAGATGCTCGATTCCGTCACGGCGATCGCGGCGAGCGTCGGCCTCGACTACCACTTCGAGTCGGTGCGTCACGTCAAGACGGTCACCGCCCACCAGGCGCTCCACCACGCCAAGGAGAACGGACTGCAGCTCGAGCTCGTCGAGCGTCTGATGAGCGCGTACTTCGTCGAGGGCCGCGACCTGGCCGATCCGGACGTGCTCGCCGCGCTCGCCGGCGAGGTCGGGCTCGACCCGGCCCGGACGCGCCGCGCTCTCGAGGACCAGCGCTACCTCGGGCGCGTGCAGTCCGACATCGCCCAGGCCCGCGAGTACGGGATCTCGGGGGTGCCGTTCTTCGTCCTCGACGGGCGCTTCGGCGTCTCCGGCGCCCAGGAGCCGGCGGCGTTCACCGAGGTGCTCGAGCACGTGCTGGAGCAGCGGGCGGCCGTCGCGTGAGCGGGCCGTTCGAGATGCTCGGCGACTCCGGCGGGCCGCTGTGCGAGGACGGCGTCTGCGCCGTGCCGCCCGCGGAAGCGGAACCGCAGGCCGAGGTGCCGCCGATCAGCGCGGGGGCTCCTCCACGGTGATGTCGGCCACGATCGCGCCGTAGGCGGACACGAGGGCGTCCGCGTCGACGAAGGCGCTGCGGCCGTCGGCGCCCGCTCCCATCGCGACGCGGCGGCCGAGGATCCGCTCGTCGGCGTAGACCGGCCAGGCCGTCGTGGAGCCGATCGGCGTGATGGTGCCGCGCCGGTAGCCGGTCGCCTCGAGGGCGGCCGTCTCGTCCGGGAGGCGGAGCCTGTTCACCCCGACCACCGCGCGCAGCTTCGGCCACGCGATCTGCCGCCCGCCGGGAACCAGGGCGAACAGGTAGCCGCCGTCGTGGCGCTTCACCACGAGCGACTTCACGATGTCGCCGGGCTCGATGCCGAGCAGCGCGGCCGCCTCGTGCAGGCTGCCGGCACCCGGCCTCTCCACGATCTCGACCGCCAGGCCGCGGGCGGACGCGTCCGCCTCCAGTCGCTGCGAACCGTCCTCCACGGATGCGCTCCCGCTCATCTCTCCACCTCTCCGCTCGTCACTTAGCCTTCCCCAACACAGGATCTGGGAGAATCGATACCGATGTCCTCCACTCTCACGGCCGCCCCGCCCGCGCGCACCGCGCAGGCGCTCCGGATCGGCCCCCTCGAACTCGACGCGCCGGTGGTGCTCGCCCCCATGGCGGGCATCACCAACACGGCGTTCCGCCGCCTCTGCCGCGAGTTCGGCAACGGCCTCTACGTGAGCGAGATGATCACCTCCCGCGCGCTCGTCGAGCGCACGCCGGAGTCGATGCGCCTCATCCGCCACCACCCCAGCGAGTCGGTGCGCTCGATCCAGCTCTACGGAGTGGACCCGGTCACGGTCGCCGAGGCCGTCACCATGCTCGTCGCCGAGGACCGGGCCGACCACATCGACCTCAACTTCGGCTGCCCCGTGCCCAAGGTCACCCGGAAGGGCGGGGGAGCGGCTCTGCCGTGGAAGCTCCCGCTGTTCCGGCAGATCGTCGAGGGCGCGGTGAAGGCCGCGGGCGACGTCCCGCTCACCGTCAAGATGCGCAAGGGCATCGACCCGGACCATCTCACCTACCTCGAGGCCGCCCGTGCCGCCGAGGGCGCCGGAGTCGCGTCGATCGCGCTGCACGCACGCACCGCCTCCGAGTTCTACAGCGGGCACGCCGACTGGTCGGCGATCGCCACGCTCAAGGAGACGGTCACGAGCGTGCCCGTGCTGGGCAACGGCGACATCTGGTCGGCCGAGGACGCGCTGCGGATGATGGCCGAGACGGGCTGCGACGGAGTCGTCGTCGGTCGCGGCTGCCTCGGGCGCCCCTGGCTCTTCGGCGACCTCGCCGCCGCGTTCGCCGGCTCCGACGAGCGGTTCCGCCCTTCGCTCGGACAGGTCGCCGAGGCGTTCCGCCGCCACGCGGAGCTGCTCGTCGACTTCTTCGAGAGCGAGGAGCGCGGCTGCCGCGACATCCGCAAGCACGTCGCCTGGTACTTCAAGGGCTACGCCGTCGGCGGCGACCTCCGCGCCCGCCTGGCCACGGTCGAGACGCTCGCGCAGCTCGACGAGCTCCTGGCGACGCTCGACTGGACGCAGCCCTACCCGGGCGAGGCGGCCGAGGGGCAGCGGGGCCGCGCCGGCTCGCCCAAGGTCCCCTCCCTCCCGGACCGCTGGCTCGAGTCCCGCGAGCTCGACGCCGGGCAGCGCGACGCGGTCTCGGCCGCCGAGATCCACCACAGCGGTGGATGACCGCGCGCTCTGGGGGTACTCGCTCGTCGACACCGAGCGATTCCTGCCGGAGGACCACTCGACCCGCCGCTCCGACTTCGCCCGCGACCGCGCCCGGCTCTTCCACTCCAGCGCGCTCCGCCGCCTGGCCGCGAAGACCCAGGTGCTCAGCCCCACGGCGGGCGTCGACTTCGCGCGCAACCGACTGACCCACTCCCTCGAGGTGGCCCAGATCGGCCGCGAGCTCGCCACGAGCCTCGACCTCGACCCCGACGTCGTCGACACGGCCTGCCTCGCGCACGACATCGGGCACCCGCCGTTCGGCCACAACGGCGAGCGCGCGCTCAACACCTGGGCCGAGGGGATCGGCGGCTTCGAGGGCAACGCGCAGACCTTCCGGCTGCTCACGCGGCTCGAGCCGAAGGTGTTCGGCGACGACGCCCGCCCCTACGGGCTGAACCTCACCCGCGCCAGCATCGACGCGAGCTGCAAGTACCCCTGGCCCGACACGCGCTCGGTCGCCGACCCGTCGGGGCGCGCCAAGTTCGGCTTCTACGCCGACGACGCCCCCGCGTTCGCCTGGATGCGCGAGGGCGCCCCCGAGGGGGTGCGCTGCATCGAGGCCGAGGTGATGGACCTCTCGGACGACATCGCCTACTCCGTGCACGACTTCGAGGACGCGGTGGTCTCCGGCTACATCGACGTCGAAGCACTCGGCTCCCGCGCCGACCACGAGGACCTCGTGCAGTCGATGCACTCCTGGGTCGGCGGCGAAGTCGGACACGACGAGCTCGTCGCCGCCTTCGACCGTCTCGACTCGCTCGACGTGTGGGTCTCCTCCTGGGACGGCTCCCGCCGCGACCAGGCCCGGCTCAAGAACCTCACCAGCCAGCTCATCGGCCGCTTCGCCGCCGCCGCCACCGAAGCCACCCGCGAGGCGTACCAGCACCCCGACCTCGTCCGCTTCGGCGGCCACGTCGTCGTCCCCCGCGAGCAGCAGGCCGAGATCGCCGTCCTCAAGGGGATCGTCGCGACGTTCGTGATGTCGCGGAACACCCGCCAGCCCATCTACGCCCAGCAGCGCGAAGTCCTCACCCGCCTCGCCGACACGCTCCTCGACCGCGGCCCGGGAACCCTCGAACCCGGCTTCGCCGAGGACTGGCACGCCGCAGACGACGACGACGCCCGCCGCCGCGTCGTCGTCGACCAGGTCGCCAACCTCACCGACCAGAGCGCCCTCGCCTGGTTCGAGAGGCTGTGTTGAATTCCACGCCGGTCCTTGCCCGGCGTGGCGCGGTCGGCTTCTCGACGGGGTGCGTTTCGTAGGGCGGGGTGCGTCCGCCTAGGGCGATCCGCTGGTACGCGGATCGGCCGTTCGGCGGTGCCGGGGGCACGCCGGTCCTTGCCCGGCGTGGCGCGGTCGGCTTCTCGACGGGGTGCGTTTCGTAGGGCGAGGTGCGTCCGCCTAGGGCGATCCGCTGGCACGCGGATCGGCCGTTCGGCGGCGCCGGGGGCACGCCGGTTGCGGCCCGGCGTCACCGTGGTCGACGTGGCGACAGGGGGCGAGCAGTGGAGCAGGTGCGCCCGCCGGGGGGGCGGATCGGACTGTCGGCCAGGGGCGCCGCTCGGCGGGCGCGAGGGAGCGCGGGGGCGGCGGGTACGGTGAGGGCGTGGGAGCGGAGCGGACACGGCAGCGGATCCTCGAGGCGGCGACGGAGGAGTTCGCGGCGCACGGGCTGGCGGGAGCACGGGTCGACCGCATCGCGGCACGATCGGGGATGAGCAAGCCGATGCTGTACTCGCACTTCGGAGCGAAGGAACGGCTGTTCGACGCGGTGTTCAACGAGCACGTGCTCGCCAACGCCCAGCGGGTGCCGTTCACTGCGGCGGACCCCGCGGGCTACGCGAGACGGCTCTACGACGACTACCTGGCCGACCCTGCGCTGATGCGCCTGGTGATGTGGAAGCGGCTCGAGCAGGAACCGGCCGGCTATCTGTACGGGGGCAACGAGGGCATCGACGAGGCGAACCTGGCCGACATCGCGGAGCAGCAGCGCGCCGGCGTCCTCCGGCCCGACCTCGACCCGGCCGACCTCTGGACGCTCCTCATCGCGACCGCCGCGGCCTGGGCCCAGGGCTCCGTCACCACGGTCGCCGACCCCGGCGACCCGGACCCGGTGCACCAGCGCCGACGAGCGGCGCTGGGAGAGGTCGTCGACGCGGCCCTGCGACTCCGCTGACGATCCCGCGGAATCTACCAACCGGTAGGTAGTCTTTCCGGCATGCTCACCACCGCACTCCTCGCCGAGCGTCCCGGCGACTCCCTCCGCCCCGCCGTCATCGAGCGGCGCGAGCTGCGCGCCGACGACCTCGACGTCCGCGTCGACTTCTGCGGCGTCTGCCACAGCGACCTCCACGCGCTGGGCGCGGCCGCGGCATTCCCGCTGGTGCCCGGCCACGAGTTCGTCGGCGAGGTCCTCGCCGTCGGCTCGGGAGTCACGGCGTTCCGCCCGGGCGACGCGGTCGCGGTGGGGAACATCGTCGACTCGTGCGGCGAGTGCGGCATGTGCCGCGCGGGTCAGGAGAACTTCTGCGCGCGCTTCCCGACTCTCACCTACGGCGGTGCGGACCGGGTCGACGGGACGCCGACGCTCGGGGCCTACTCCGGCCGGTACGTCGTGAGCGAGCGGTTCGCCTACGCGCTCCCCGAGGGCCTGGATCCGGCAGCGGCCGCACCGCTGCTCTGCGCGGGGATCACGGTCTGGGAGCCGTTGAGAGCGTCGGGAGTCGGGCCCGGGACCCGCCTCGGTGTGGCGGGCCTCGGCGGACTCGGCCACCTGGCGGTCCGCCTCGGCGCGGCTCTCGGCGCCGAGGTCACGCTCCTGACCACGTCAGCGGGCAAGGAGGCGGACGCCCGCCGGCTCGGAGCGCAGCACGTCGTCGTCACGACCGACACGGAGGCGCTCGCCGCCGCCCGCGACTCGCTCGACGTCGTGATCGACACGGTGTCCGCCCCGCACGACCCGGCACCGTACCTGCGCGTGCTCGCCCTCGACGGCACCCTGTTCCTCCTCGGGCACCTCGGCACGGTGACGCTCGACGTCCTGGACCTGCTCGTCGGCAGGAAGCGGCTCGCCTCGGCCGGGAGCGGAGGGCGCCGGTACACGCAGGATCTGCTCGACTTCTGCGCCGCTGAGGGCGTCGCCGCGGAGGTGGAGGTGCTGCCGGTCGCGGAGATCGGGACCGCTCTCCGCCGGTTGGCGGAGAACGATGTGCGCTACCGGTTCGTCCTCGACCTCCGCGGCATCGACGACGACCTCCGGTGACGCCGCAGGCCGAGGATCAGCCGGCGAGCAGCTGCCCGTAGCGCTCCTCCGGGTCGAGGGCGAGGCCGGCCTTGACGCTGCGGGCGATGTCGTCGGCGAGCACTTCGGAGTCGCCGCGCTCGAGGCCGTCGAGGGCGGCGGTCACGATCGCCTCGGGCGAGGACTTGGGCGCGTCCGTCCAGGACGCCATGTCGGTGTCGACGAACCCCATGTGCAGGCCGAGGACCTGGGTGCCCTGCTCGGCGAGAGCGAGGCGGAGGCCGTCGGTCGCGCTCCACGCCGCGGCCTTCGACATCGAGTAGGACTCGGCGCCGGGGAACGACGTGAAGGACGACACGGACAGCACGTTGAGCACGGCGCCGCCGCCCGCGCGGCGCAGGTGGCCGGCGAAGGCGCGGGCCAGCAGGAGCGGTCCGAACGCGTTCGTCTCGACGGTCCGGCGGATCTCGGCGATGTCACCGGTCAGGAAGGGAACGGTCGGCGCGATGCCCGCGTTGTTGACGAGGATCTGCAGGTCGCCGAGTTCGGCGGCCAGCTGCTCGATGCGCGCCGGGTCCGTGACGTCGAGGGCGACGGGGACCACGCCCTCGCTCAGCGGGATCGAGGAGACGTCACGGGCGGCGGCATAGACGGTGCGGGCCCCGCGGGCGCGGAGCTGCCGGACGAACTCGGCGCCGATGCCCCGGTTGGCGCCGGTGACGAGGGCGGTGGAGTCGTGGATCTGCATGGTGTCCCGCTTTCTGTAGCGATCGATAAAGAACGTGTGGCGAGGACGCTAGCACATTCCGTAGCGCCTGCTATAGATTGGTGCTCATGGCAGGACGACCGAGGAGCTTCGACCGCGAGGCGGCGCTGCGGACCGCGATGAACCGCTTCTGGAGCGACGGCTACGACGAGACCACGGTCGCGGTGCTCACCCGCGACATCGGCATCTCGGCACCGAGCCTCTACGCCGCCTTCGGCGACAAGGACGAGCTCTTCGAGGCCGCAGCCGCCTGCTACTCCGGCACCGCGAACGCCGTGCTCGAGGAGATGCTCGACCGGCCGACCGCGCGGGAGGCCGTCGCCGCCGTCGTCCGCGTCAGCGCGGAGGGGTACTCCGCGCCCGGCACTCCGGCGGGCTGCTTCGTGCTGAGCGAACCGCGGCTCGAGACTCGTCGCCGCGAGATGGAGGCGCTCATCGCCGCCCGGGTCGAGCGCGGGATCGAGGAGGGCGACGTGCCGCCGGAGACGGACGCCGGATCCGTCGCCGCCTTCGTCGTCGCCGTGCTCAGCGGGATGTCGACGCAGGCCCGCGACGGAGCACCGGCGGACCGCATCGCGGGCATCGGCGAGCTCGCACTCGGCGCGCTGCCGGCGGCCACGGGCGGGCGAGCTGCAGGGCGCACGCAGAAAGCCCCCGGATGAGGCCGCGTCGTCCCCGTCTCGGCCTCCTCGCCCTCGTCGTCGCCGGCCTGCTGCTGGTCCAGCCCGCCGCGGCCTCGGCGGCACCCCTGCTGCCTCCCGCGAACGGCGTCCTCGACTACCAGCTCGGAGGCGCCTACGCTCCGGCGTCGAGCGTCACGATCGTCGACCGCGATCGCACGGACGCGCCCGCCGCCGGCCGGTACAGCATCTGCTACGTCAACGCCTTCCAGACCCAGCCCGGGGAGAGCGCCGCCTTCGCGAAGCGGCACCCCGAGCTCCTGGTGAGGAGAGCGGACGGGAAGCCCCTCGCCGACCCGGGCTGGCCGAACGAGTACCTCTTCGACGTCTCGACCTCCGCGAAGCGGACCGCTCTGCTCGCGATCGTCGGCGCCTGGATCGACGGATGCGCCGAGGACGGCTTCGACGCCGTCGAGGCCGACAATCTGGACAGCTACACCCGCTCGGGCGGGAGGCTGACGACGTCGCAGGCGCTGGCGTTCGCCACCCTCCTGACGGCGCGCGCTCACCGCGCCGGCCTGGCGATCGGCCAGAAGAACGGGGCCGACCTCGCCGCTGCCGGGAAGAGGACGGTCGGCTTCGACTTCGCGGTCGTCGAGGAGTGCCAGGTCTACGACGAGTGCACGGCCTACACGGACGCCTACGGGCGACAGGTCTCCGAGATCGAGTACACCGACAACGGCCGGTCGGCCTACGCCGAGGCCTGCGCCGCGCAGGGCCGGAGCATCTCGGTCACCCTCCGCGACCGCGACGTCGTCCCCCGTGGCGCAGCGGGGTACGTGAACCGGCACTGCTGACGCCTGGCCGACGCTACTGCAGCGCTCCCAGCACGACGGCCGCGGCGCGGGCGACGAGCGCGTCGTCGTAGTCCGCCTCGGGGTCGTTGCGCGCCGTGAGGATCGACAGCACGACCGCGTCCCGCCCGGGCGGCGTCACCACGGCGACGTCGTTGCGGATCCCGCCGGCGCCTCCGGACTTGTCCGCGACGCTCCAGCCGGCCGGAGCACCCGCCCGGACGAGCGCGTCGCCGGTCGCGTTGCCGCTCATCCAGTCGAGCAGGAGCGCGCGGTCCTCTGCGGACAGCACCTCACCCGTGGCGACCGCGGCGAGGTCCGCGGTGAACGCGGCCGGGGTGGTGGTGTCCTCGGTGCTGCCGGGCTCGATCGTGTTCAACGCGGGCTCCTCGTTCACCACCTCGGTGGTGGTGTCGCCGAGAGCCTCGAGTCCGCGGTCGAGCGCGGAGGGTCCGCCGATGCGCCGGAGCACCAGATTCAGCGCCGTGTTGTCGCTCCGGCGGACCGCCGCCTCGGCGAGCTGCGACAGCGGCAGGCCGGTGGCGGTGCTCTCCTCCGTGACGGGGGAGTAGCCCGCTGCCTCGACGTCGGCGGCGGTCCAGGTGACCACCTCGTCCCGCTCAGCGGCGGGGACGGTGCGCAGGAACTCCGCCACGGCGAGGGCCTTGAGGCTCGAGGCGTAGCCGAAGCGCTCGTTCGACCGGTGCTCGACGCGGCGGCCCGAGCCGGTGTCGACCGCGCTGACGCCGATCCGGGCGTCGAACTCGCTCTCGAGCGCGGCCAGCTCAGCGGAGACGTCGATCGGAGGAGGGGTGGCGGAGGGTGCCGGCGACGACACGGAGGCGGACGACGCAGGCGTGACCGGGGTGTCCACCGTGCCGGTGCACCCGGCGAGGGCCAGGAGGAGGGCGGGCCCCGCGAGTGCGCGGAGGCTGCGCGTCGACGCTCTCGAACGGTTCACAGCGCGGAGTAGACGACGAAGAAGGCGACGGCGGCCGCCGCGGTGGCGCCGAGCGCCGCGAGCCGGACGAGTGCCCGGGGCCTCCTCCGCACGACGGCCAGGACGAGGAAGCCCGCGCCCAGGACGATCTGGATCCACCAGTACACCGGACTCGTGGTGTCGGCGACTGCGCCCAGCGCCCAGACGCCCTCGCCGATCAGCACGCCCGAGAGCGGCGCGACGGCCAGGACGCGCCACGTCGTCGAGCCGTGGAGGGTGAGGGCGGCGGCGGCCCCCAGGATCGGCCCGGCGGGGACGGCGAGCAGCCAGAAGACGTCGGTGAAGGGGAGCGAGTAGCCGAAGCCGCGCGCCGCGGTCACGAGGTCGTAGCCCTCGAGCAGCGCCCAGAAGCTCAGCAGTCCGAGCGCGGCCGCCGCCACCGGCCGGGCGCCGCCGAGGCGCACGAGCGCGAACACGAGCATCGACCAGCCCCCGGAGGAGTTGGCGAACGAGCTCACCGACGGCGGGAGGGAGCCCTGCAGCAGGCTGGTGAGCCCGCCCAGGACGAGCCCGCCGAGCAGGGCGACGAGCAGAGCGCGCAGGAGGGGCGGGCGCGAGGCGGCAGGGGGCATGGGTCGATTCTCGGAGACAGCGGGCGGGGGCGGATCAGGGATGACCCTGATCTCGGGGTGCGGGGCCCCGGAGGCGCGCAGGCTCAGTCGAGCACGGCGTAGGCCTCGAGCTCGACCAGCACGTCGGGCTCGAAGAGGAAGTCGACACCGATCGCGGACAGCGGGGGCAGCGGGTCGGGGAGCCGGAGCTCCTCGCGGACCTGCTCGATCCCGGCGGCCCACGCGGTGAACATCTCCGGAGTGGACCGCGTGAGGAAGAACCGCAGCCGGACCACGTCGTCGAAGGTCGCGCCCGCTCCGGCCAGCCCGCGGGCCGTGTTGCGCAGCACCTGCGCGACCTGGCCGGCGAGGTCGTCCGGCGCGAGCCGGTTCCCCTGGCCGTCGCGGGCGATCTGGCCCGCCACGTGGACGTGCCGGGCGCCCGTGGCCACGGAGATGTGGGCGTAGTTCACGGGCTGGAGCATGCCCTCGGGGGAGGAGGTGGTGACGGTCATGACGACTTCTCTCGATAGGCGGTTCCCTCTGTCTACCTGGTGTACTCAGGGCACTTCGACGAGACGAGGTGGCATGGACGACACCGCTCCGACCGTCACCAAGCTGCTGCAGGTCGACGCTCCGCATCGCGAGCTGCTCGACGAGCTCCTCGACAAGTGGTCGCTCCAGGTGCTCGACCAGCTCTGCGAGCGGCCCTTGCGGTTCAACGAGCTGCGCCGAGCCGTGCCGGCCGTCGGGCAGAAGTCGCTCACCGCTGCGCTCCGCAGGCTGGAGCGGAACGGGATGATCGAGCGGGTGGTGCTCGGCACCCGACCGGTCGCGGTCGAGTACCGGATCTCTCCGATCGGCGACACGCTCAACGAGCTCGTCGACGCGCTCCTGCGGTGGACGGACCGGCAGCTCCCCGCGGTGCAGGAGGCGCGCGCCCGGTACGACGGCGCCCTGTGACGCGGGCGGAGCAGGGCGGCTGCTCCGCCCACGCCGCCTAGGCGAGACCGCCGTTGACGAAGACGACCTGCCCGTTGATCCAGCGGCCGGGACCCGCCAGGAACGCGACGGTCTCGGCGATGTCCTCGGGCTGCCCGAGCCGCTCCAGCGGGACGGCTCCGGCGAGTCGCGCCACCTCCTCCTCCGACTTCCCGTCGAGGAACAGGGGAGTGGCGGTCGGCCCCGGAGCCACGGCGTTGACGGTGATGTCCCGGCCCCGGAGCTCGCGGGCGAGGACGAGGGTCATCGCCTCCACCGCCGCCTTCGACGCGACGTAAGGGGCGTAGGTCGGGAACGACGTGCGCGTCACGCTGGTCGAGAAGGTGATGATCGCGCCTCCGGGGCGGAGCCTCGCCGCGGCGAGCTGCGCGAGGACGAAGGGCCCGCGGATGTTGGTGCGGTGCATCCGGTCGAGGTCCGCGAGGTCGAAGGTCGCGACGGGCCCGAGGATCATGATCCCCGCGGTGTTGACCACCACGTCCAGACCGCCGAGCGCCTCCTCGGCCTCGCTGAAGGCCGCGGCCATCGCGGTCTCGTCCGCGACGTCGCCGCCGACGACGACGGCCTCGACGCCCGCCTCCCGGGCTCGCGCCGCCACGCTCTCGGCGCGGTCGCGGTTGCCGGAGTAGTGCACCGCGACCGAGAAGCCGTCGCGGGCGAGGCGCTCGACGACGGCGCGCCCGATGCCTCCGGAGCCGCCGGTCACGAGAGCGGTGCGGGGCTGGTGCTGTGCGGTCATCGGGTCTCTCCCTGGGTCGAGGTGTCGGTGGGGGCGAGCAGGTCCTGCATGCGGATCCTCTCGTAGAACTCGCGGCGCACGGCGTCCCCCAGCTCGAAGACGCGGGCGGCGCCGTCGTCGGCCGGATCGATGACGACCCGGAAGGGGCGCGAGCCGCGGGGCGGGTCGATCACCCGGGCGATCTCCGCGGCGACCTCCTCCGGGTCGGCGTCGTCGGGGGCGAGCTCGGCGAGGCGGGCCGAGACGTCCTCCATCAGACCCGGGTAGCGGTCCTCGTACGCGGAGGCGATGTCGGCGCGCTCCGCCCGTCCGGCGTGGGCGAAGTGGTTGGTCCCGGTCGTGTACGACCCCGGGACGACGATCACGGTGTCGATCCCGAAGCGCGCCACCTCCACCGCGTAGCCGACCGCGAGCGCGTCCTCCGCGGCCTTCGCGGCGAAGTACGGCCCGAGGTAGGGCGGCGTGCCGCCCCGCGAGCTCGACGAGCCCACCCACACCAGCAGACCCTCCTCCTGGGCGCGGAGGATCGGCAGGACCGCGTGGTTCAGCCGCTGCGTCGAGAGGACGTTGACGTCGTAGGCCGCGGCGAGCTGCTCCACCGTGAAGGCCTCGGTCGGCCCGAGGACCATGTGGCCGGCGTTGTGGACGACGACGTCGATCCCGTCGCTCTCGTCCGCGATGCGCGCGACGGCGGCGTCGACGGAGGCCTGGTCGGACACGTCGAGCTCGATCGGGCGGAGGTCGACGCCGTGCTGCTCGGCGAAGTCGCGGGCCTCCTGGGCGGCCGGAGCGTTGCGGGTGCCGAGGGCGCGCATCCCGGCGTACACGCGATGCCCGGCGAGGGCGAGCCTGCGGACGGTCATCGCTCCGAAGCCGCTCGAGGCGCCGGAGACGATCACGACTTTCGACATGGTGGTCCTTTCATCGGGGAGGAGGGACGGTCCCACTCTCGGGCGGGCGGGACCGCCGCGGTGTCGCGGTCCTGCGGAGGACGGGCGCGATCCTGCGGAACGACGGTCACGAGGCGGCGGGCGAGCGGAGGGCCGCGTAGAGCTCCTCGGGCGAGCGGTCCAGCAGGGCCTTCACCCCGGCGGTCTCCTCGTCGAGCGCCTCCTCGCGGCCCGCCGCCAGTGCGTCGAGGGCGAGCGAGACGGCCGCCTCCGGACTCGCCTTCGGGATCTCCCAGCCGGCCATCATGTCGGTGTCGGTCGAGGACAGGTGCACGGCCAGGACCTGCGTCCCCTGCGCGGCCAGCTCGAGCCGGGTGCTGTTGGTCAGCTGCCACTCCGCGGCCTTCGCCGCCGCGTAGGCGCCGTTGCCCGGGTAGGTGCGGAAGGACAGCAGCGACAGGACCGAGACGATCGCGCCGCCGCCGTTGCTCCCGAGGATCGGGGCGAAGGCGCGCGTCATGCCGAGGACCCCGTAGAAGTGGGTGTCCATCTCCGCACGGATGAGCTCGAGATCGCCGGTGACGAGGTCCTGCAGGGTGGGGATCCCCGCGTTGTTGACGAGCAGGTCGACGTCGCGGGCCCGGGCTGCGGCGGCGGCGATCTGCCGGGGATCGGTGATGTCCAGCTCGAGGGTCACGACGCGCGGGTCGGCGTCGAATCCCGCGAGAGACGGGGGCCGTCGCGCTGTCGCGTAGACGCGCTCGGCGCCCCGGTCGAGGAGCTGGTCGACGAAGCGGGCACCGAGGCCCCGGTTCGCGCCGGTGACGAGTGCGGTCGATCCTGTGATGTCCATGTCGTCGACCGTGAGATCTGACATCAGTGTCAGCTGCAAGGGGTCGGAGGAGAACGGATGAGGATCGGCGAGCTCGCGGAGCGCACGGGAGTGAGCGTGCGGTCACTCCGCTACTACGAGACGCGGGAGCTGATCCGCTCCTGCCGGACGGACGGCGGTCAGCGCGTCTACGAGCAGGACGCCGTCGACCGGGTCCTGCTGATCCAGCAGCTGTTCCGGGCGGGCCTGGGCAGCGCCGAGGTCGTGCAGCTCCTCCCGTGCATCTACTCCGGCACCACGACCCGGGCGATGCTCGGGCTCCTCGAACGGGAGCACGCCCGCCTCGACGCCCAGATCGAGGACCTGGTCGCGACGCGGGACCGCCTCGCGGAGCTGCGCGTGGACGCCGCGGGGCGCCTGGCCGCCTGACCGAGTCACTCGAGCCGGGCGCGGTGCTCGCGCGGGCTGACTCCGTGGTGCCGGCGGTAGGCGGCGGCGAAGGCCGCGGGCGTGCTGTAGCCGCAGGCGGCGGCGATCGCCGCGACCGGAGCGTCCGAGCGGCCCAGCAGTGCGCGGCCGGGCTCCATCCGCAGCGCCGTCAGGCGGTGCATCGGCGTGGACCCCGTGGCGGCGGAGAACCGGCGCAGGAAGTGGAACGGGCTGAGGTGCACCAGTGCTGCGAGCTCGTCGAGGGTCACGGGATCCGCGAGCCGGGCCGCGAGGTGGTCGGCGACGAGTGCGAGCTGGACGGTGGAGAGGCCGGGCTCGGCCCGACGCGCGACCGGCTCGGGGAGCGAGAGCAGGTGCGCCACCAGCGAGAGGGCCGCCGTCTCCCCGAGCAGGGCGGGAGCGCCGACGCGCGCGGACCGGTCGATCGCGAGCATCGAGGCGCGGACGTAGTCGTCGCCGAGCGCGAGGACGTCGAGCCGCGCGGCCGGCGTGCCGGGGAACGCCTCGAGGACGCTCGCCACCAGAGTCGGTCCGACGGCGACGTGCAGCGACGCGAACCGCTCTGTGCTCCTGCTGCTCCAGGAGGCCCGGATCTCCCGGCCGGGGGGCGTCGCGGACGTGCGGCCCGGGGCCGCCTGCCCGGTCGCCCAGCGACCGTGGGGCCGGGCGCTCTCGATCACGTAGGAGCCCGCCGTCACCAGCACGAGGCAGAGCTCGTCGCTCGGCGGCGCGTCGATCTCGTGGTCGTGCGGATCCACGACCTCCTGCACGCGGACCGAGCCCGCGCTGGCGGGACCGGTCACCGCCCGCCCCCGAACGCCGCCGCCGAGACCTCCGACCAGGACCGCCAGGTCCGCAGCCTCTCCTCGTAGACGGCCTCGATCATCGGGAGGACCGAGCCGAGCACCAGGCGGGCGGGCGGGTCCGCCGCATCGACGAGGCGGAGGATCGCCGGGACCGTCGCGACCGGATCGCCGACCGAGAACTCGGGTCCGTGCTCGCGCACGCCCGCGTACTCCTCCCGCTCGGCGCTCCGCCGCGACCCGCGCGAGAGCCAGTCGGTGGCGTAGGGGCCCGGCTCGACGCAGGTGACGCGGACGCCGAGCGCTTCCACCTCCTGGCGCAGCGACTCGCTCAGTCCCTCCAGCGCCCACTTCGACGCGTGGTACGCGCCGATCCCGGGGAAGGCGCGCACGCCGCCCTCGCTGGTGACCTGCAGCAGGCGGCCCCGGGAGCGCCGCAGCGCCGGGAGCGCGGCCTGGGTCACCCAGAGCGCCCCGAAGAAGTTCGTCTCCATCTGCTCGCGGATCTCCCGCTCGGTCAGCTCCTCGACCATGCCGAAGTGGCCGTAGCCGGCGTTGTTGACGACGATGTCGATCCCGCCGAAGCGCTGCTCCGCCGTCGCGACGGCGTCGAGCACACCGTCGCGGTCGGTCACGTCGAGCTCGAGCGGGAGCAGCTGCTCCGGGAAGCGGGCGGCCGTCTCGGCGAGCCGACCCGTGTCGCGGGCCGTGGCCGCGACCCGGTCGCCGCGCTCGAGCGCCGCCTCCGCCCAGAGCCGACCGAAGCCGCTCGTCGTGCCGGTGATGAGCCAGGTCCTCGTCGTCGTCATGCAGGCGAGTCTTCTCGGACCGCGCCCCTTCCGGTAGCGAATGCTTGTCACGTCCGGCATTCCTCATCGGACTGACCGGCGCATTCTGGCCCCATGCCCCTCGACGTGCACCCGCAGCTGCTCCGAGCCCTGGCGGCGGTGCTGCGCACGGGATCCTTCACCGGCGCCTCCGAGGAGACGGGCTTCACGCAGTCCGCCGTCTCGAAGCAGATCGCGGCGCTGGAGGAGGCGGCCGGAGTGCCGCTGTTCCAGCGTGGCCCGCGGGGAGTCGTCCCGACGGCCGCGGCTCTCGGCCTCGCCCGTCACGGCGCGGCCGTGCTCGACCACCTTGACGCCGCCGCCCGGGAGGTCGCGGCCCTGGACCGGCCTCTGCTCGGACGGGTCCTCCTCGGCGGGTTCCCGACCACCGCGATGCGCCTCGCGCCGGAGACGATCGCCCGCGTGCGCCGCGACCACCCGGCGATCGAGGTCGTCCTCCTCGAGTCCTCCACGCCGGTGCAGCTGCGCCGCCTCCGCGCGGGGCGCCTCGACCTGGCCGTCGTCGCGGTCGGCACGGAGCCCGACGAGCACGACCTGACCGGGCTCGAGACCGAGATCCTGCCCTCCGGCGCCCTGCACGTCGCCGTCGCCGACCACCACCCCTGGGCGCGAGTCCGGCGCCTCTGCCTCCGCGACCTGGCCGACGCCGACTGGGTGGTCGGCCGCGGGGGGAGGGGCGAGCCGCAGTTCGGCGTCTGGCCGGACGCCGAGCGGCCACGGGTGGTGGCCGAGATCGACGCGTGGAGCAGCCGCCTCGGCTTCGTCGCGGCCGGCCTCGGGGTCACGACGGTCCCGGCTCTCGCGATCGCGGGACTGCCGCGCGGTGTGGTCGCCGTGCCCGTCGACGCCGCTCGGCGCCCTGCGCGCGCCTTCCTCGTCGCCTCCTCGGGGCCGCTCGACGAGGCCGCCCGAGTGGTCCGCTCCGCCCTGCACGAGGTCGCCGCCGAGATCGCCGCGGCGCCCGCCCGCCCGGACCGCGCGTAGCCGGCCGTCGTCGCGACCGGGCCGCCAGCAGTTCTCCCCACCCCGGCTCGGCGGCCTCAGCGGCCGATACGATGGACCCCATGCCTCGGATCCGACAGTCAGATGTCGAGGAGGTCAAGGCGCGGGTGAACATCGGCGACGTGATCGGCGAGTACGTCACGCTGAAGTCGGCCGGCATCGGCTCGTTGAAGGGCCTCTGCCCCTTCCACGACGAGCGCAGCCCCAGCTTCCACGTCCGCCCGCAGGCCGGCTTCTACCACTGCTTCGGCTGCCAGGAGTCGGGCGACGTCTACAGCTTCGTCATGAAGATGGACCACAGCTCGTTCAGCGAGACCGTCGAGCGCCTCGCCGGGCGCATCGGCTTCCCGCTGCAGTACGAGGACGGCGACGGCCGCGCACCCGAGACCGGCGGGCGCGCGCGCCTCCTGGCCGCGAACGACGCCGCGGAGGAGTACTTCCGCGAGCAGCTCGCGACCCCGGGCGCCGACGTCGGCCGGCGCTTCCTCGGCGAGCGGGGCTTCGACCGCGCCGCCGCCGACCGCTTCGGCGTCGGCTTCGCGCCCGACGGCTGGGACGGGCTCACCACCGCGCTCAAGCGCCGCGGCTTCTCGGAGGAGGAGCTGACGACGGCCGGCCTGGTCAGCAGCAACAATCGCGGCGGCGTCTACGACCGCTTCCGCGGCCGCCTCGTCTGGCCGATCCGCGACGTGACCGGCCAGACCGTCGGCTTCGGCGCCCGCCGCCTCCTCGAGGAGGACAAGGGCCCCAAGTACCTCAACACCCCCGAGACGCCCGTCTACCACAAGTCCCAGGTGCTCTACGGGCTCGACCTCGCCAAGCGCGACATCTCCCGCGGGCACCGGGTGGTCGTCGTGGAGGGCTACACGGACGTCATGGCCTGCCACCTCGCCGGCGTCACCACCGCGGTCGCCACCTGCGGCACCTCCTTCGGCGTCGACCACATCAAGGTGCTGCGCCGGGTGCTGGGCGACGACAGCGGCGTCGGCGAGGTCGTCTTCACCTTCGACCCCGACGCGGCGGGCCAGAAGGCCGCGATGCGCGCGTTCCAGGAGGAGCACCGCTTCGCCGCGCAGACCTTCGTCGCCGTCGCGCCCGAGGGCCTGGACCCCTGCGACCTCCGCCTGAACCGCGGCGACGACGCCGTCCGCCGCCTCATCGACGACAAGAAGCCGATGTTCGAGTTCGTGATCCGGCAGCTGCTCGACCGTTACGACCTCGAGACGGTCGAGGGCCGGATCGCGGCCCTGCGCGCGGCCGCCCCGGTCGTCGCCGAGATCCGCGACCCGGCGCTGCGGCCCGGCTACTCCCGCGAGCTCGCCCGGATGCTCGGCCTGGACATGGCCGAGGTCAACTCCGCGGTGCGCTCCGCCGGATCCCGGCCCCGCTCCTCCGGACCCGAGGGCCGCGATCAGCAGGGCGGCCGGGGCGGCGGCGAGTCGCCCACGGCCGAGGCGCCCCTCGGCGCGCGCATCGCCGACCTGCCCGTCGACGTCGTCACGCGGATCGAGCGCGAGGCGCTGATGGCGATGCTCCAGCTGCCCCAGGCGATGGGGCCGGAGCTCCTGGCCCGGGCGGCGCACGCGGCGGTCACGAACGAGACCCTCCGCGTGGTCCGCGACGCCGTGGTCGCGAACCTCGAGCGGGCGGAGGACCGCGACTGGGTCGAGCACGTCGCAGACGACGTCCCCGGCCCCTTCGCCTCGCTGGTGCGCCAGCTCGCCGTGGCGCCGATCCCCGCCGCCGACGAGGAGGGGCTCGCCCGCTACTCCCGCGACGTGGCGATCTCGCTCATCGAGCGCGACCTGCTCCGCGAGATCGCCGAGCTGCGCGGGGCGCTGCAGCGCGCGTCCGCCGATCCCGTGATGGCGCGCGCGGTGCAGGTGCGCCTGGTCGAGCTCGAGCGCGAGAAGCGGGCGCTGCGCACGGAGTGAGCGTGTTGCGGTCGTGTGAAGAAATCGGCCGCACGCCCGTGCCGGTTCGGAGAGCGCTCACAACTGTGTTACCCATGAGGAACAGCAATGCGGGCGTCCAGTGTCGTGACGCCACAGCCCACAGGAGATCTGTGTGCCGAGAGTCCGCGCGCCCGGAGCGCGCCCGCATCCCATCCTTGACAGGAAGAGGCAGACGGAGATGAATTCCGCATCCACTCGCGGCACCCGTGCACTGGCCGCCGCCGCAGGCTTCGCCGCGGTCGCGCTCGTGCTGACGGGCTGCGCCGCCGGCGGGAACGACTCGTCCGGCGGCAGCGCCGGAGGGGCCCTGACCATCGGCACCACCGACAAGATCACGACCCTCGACCCTGCGGGCTCCTACGACAACGGCTCCTTCGCCGTGATGAACCAGGTGTTCCCGTTCCTGATGAACACCCCCTACGGCAGCCCGGACGTCGAGCCCGATATCGCCGAGTCGGCGGAGTTCACCGCTCCCACGGAGTACACCGTGAAGCTGAAGGAGGGACTGAAGTGGGCCAACGGCCACGACCTCACCTCCTCCGACGTGAAGTTCTCCTTCGACCGCCAGGTCGGCATCGCGGCGGAGAACGGCCCGTCCTCGCTCCTGGCGAACCTCGACAGCGTCGCGGCTCCGGACGACACGACCGTGGTCTTCACGCTCAAGTCCGAGAACGACCAGACCTTCCCGCAGATCCTCTCGAGCCCCGCCGGCCCGATCGTGGACGAGGAGGTCTTCTCGGCCGACGAGCTGACCGCGGACGCCGACATCGTCTCCGGCGACGCCTTCGCCGGCCAGTACACGATCGCGAACTACGACGTGAACAACCTCATCCAGTACAAGGCGTACCCGGACTATCAGGGCGTTCTCGGCGAGGCGAAGACGGACACCGTCAACGTCAAGTACTACGCGGACTCGTCGAACCTCAAGCTGGACATCCAGGAGGGGAACATCGACGTCGCGTTCCGCAGCCTCTCGGCGACGGACATCGACGACCTCCGCGGCAACGACACGGTCAAGGTCGTGGACGGCCCCGGCGGCGAGATCCGCTACATCGTCTTCAACTTCGACACCCAGCCCTTCGGCGCGACCACCGGTGAGGCCGACAGCGCCAAGGCCCTCGCCGTGCGCCAGGCCGTCGCCGACCTGATCGACCGCGACGAGATCGCCGACCAGGTCTACAAGGGCACCTACACCCCCCTCTACTCCTACGTCCCCGCCGGTCTGACCGGCGCGGTCGAGCCGCTCAAGTCGCTCTACGGCGACGGCAACGGCGCGCCCGACGCGGACAAGGCGAAGGCGACCCTCGAGGCCGCCGGCGTCACCGCTCCGGTCACCCTCAACCTGCAGTACTCGAACGACCACTACGGTCCGTCCTCGGGCGACGAGTACGCGCTGATCAAGGACCAGCTGGAGTCGACCGGCCTCTTCACCGTGAACCTGCAGACCACGGAGTGGGTGCAGTACTCGAAGGACCGCTCGAGCGACGTCTACCCGGCGTACCAGCTCGGCTGGTTCCCCGACTACTCCGACGCCGACAACTACCTCTCGCCGTTCTTCATCAAGGAGAACTTCCTCGCGAACCACTTCGACGACGCCGAGGTGCAGAGCCTGATCGCGCAGCAGGTCTCGACCACCGACGCCGACGCGCGCACCGCGCTGATCGAGCAGATCCAGGAGAAGGTCGCGGCGCAGCTCTCGACCGTCCCCTACCTGCAGGGCTCGCAGGTGGCGGTCGTCGGCAGCACGGTGAGCGGAGCCGAGGACACCCTCGACGCCTCGTTCAAGTTCCGCTACGCGGCACTCAGCAAGGGCTGATCCACCCCCTCGCGGCCGGCGCCTCCCCGACAGGAGGCGCCGGCCGTTCTCCACGAAAGGCATCACGTGACGACAGCCACGACGGCTGCGGCGACGGCGCCCACCCGGCGACCGCGCGGCTCCGGAGGCGGACTCGGGCGCTACCTGCTCGTCCGCTTCCTGCTCATCATCCCCACCGTCTTCATCCTCGTGACGCTGGTGTTCCTCCTCATGCGCTCCACGGGCGACCCGATCACAGCGGCCCTCGGCGGCCGCCTGACCGCCGACCAGCTCGCCGAGCGCGTGGCCGCCGCCGGCTACGACCGGCCGCTGATCGTGCAGTACCTCGAGTACCTCGGCAAGCTGCTGACCGGCGACTTCGGCACCACCCTGAGCGACAACCGCCCCGTCACCGAGGTGCTCCTCACCTACGGTGCCGCGACGGTCGAGCTCGCCTTCTACGCCCTGATCGTGGCGTTCCTGGTCGGCATCCCGCTCGGGATGCTCGCCGCCTACCACCGCGACCGCACGCCCGACGCGGTGCTGCGCATCTTCGCCATCCTCTGCTACGCGACCCCGGTGTTCTTCGCGGGCCTGCTGCTGAAGCTGGTGTTCTCCGTCTGGCTGAAGTGGTTCCCCGTCGCCGGGCGCGCCTCGACGAGCACCGAGCTCTCGCTCCAGTTCCTCGAGAACAAGACCGGCATCTACCTCATCGACGCGATCCAGACCGGCGACCCGGCCGCGATCTCGGACGTGCTCTCGCACGCGGTGCTCCCCGCCGTCGCGCTGGGCCTGCTGACCGCGGGCATCTTCCTGCGCCTGGTGCGGACCAACGTGATCGGCACGCTCGGCACCGACTACGTCGACGCGGCGCGCTCGCGCGGAGTGAGCGAGTTCCGGCTCGTCCGCACGCACGCCTACCGGCC
Source organism: Rathayibacter sp. AY2B3 (assembly GCF_002931755.1). NCBI lineage: Bacteria > Bacillati > Actinomycetota > Actinomycetes > Micrococcales > Microbacteriaceae > Rathayibacter > Rathayibacter sp. AY2B3. The sequence continues at coordinate 31,960 of NZ_PSUG01000036.1, forward strand.
GGCGCTCATCCCGATCATCACCGTGATCGGCCTGCAGATCGCCCTGCTGCTCGGCGGCGCCGTCCTCACCGAGACCACCTTCGAGTGGAAAGGCCTCGGCTTCCAGCTCGCCGAGTACCTCCAGGCCCGCGACTTCGTGGCCGTGCAGGGCATCGTCGCCCTGCTCGCCGTCATCGTGGCGCTGACCAACTTCATCGTCGACGTCATCGCGGCGCTCATCGACCCGCGAGTGAGGTACTGAGCATGAGCACCACCTCCCCGGCGCGCCCGCGCCGCCGCCTCGTCGACCGCCTGCCGGTCGTCCACCAGCTCCGGCAGAGCGTCGGCCTCCAGCGGGGGATGCTCGTCACCGGCCTGATCATCACCGGCGCGTTCCTGCTGGTGGCCCTGTTCGCGCCCCTCATCGCGCCCTACGGCTACTCGCAGCTGCGCTCGGGCGGCGAGTCGTTCGGAGCGCAGGAGCCGCCGAGCGCGGAGCACCTGCTCGGCACCACCGTCGGCGGCTACGACGTCCTCTCGCGCGTGATCTGGGGAGCGCAGACCGCGTTCCTCGTGATCGTCGTCGCCGTGGTCCTGTCGATCTTCCTCGGCGTCTTCCTCGGCCTCGTCTCCGGCTACCTCGGCGGCTGGCTCGACCGCGTGCTCGTCGTGATCTGCGACGCGATCTACGCGTTCCCGACCCTGCTGCTGGCGATCGTGATGTCGATCGTCATCTCCGGCGGGCAGTCGAACCTCTGGGCCGGCATCTTCGCCGCGGCGGTCTCGATCACCGTCGTCTACATCCCGCAGTACTTCCGCGTGATCCGGGCCGAGACCGTGCGGATCAAGGGCGACGCCTTCGTCGAGTCGGCGAAGGTCATCGGAGCGTCGACGCCGCGGATCATGTTCCGCCACGTCCTGCGCAACGCGACGCGCACGCTGCCGCTGATCTTCACGCTCAACTCCTCCGAGGCGATCCTGACCCTCGCGGGCCTGGGCTTCCTCGGCTTCGGCATCGAGCCGACGTCGGCCGCCGAGTGGGGCTACGACCTCAACAAGGCGCTGTCGGACGTCACGAGCGGCATCTGGTGGACCTCGGTCTTCCCGGGTCTCGCGATCGTGCTCGTGGTGCTGGGCATCACCCTCGTGGGCGAGAGCCTGAACGACCTCGCCGACCCGCGCCTGCGCGGTCGGCGCGCGGTGGCCGCCGGTGCCGGCGACGTCGCCGCGACGTCCGTCGTGCCGGGCGGCGTCCTCGCCGCCGACGGCCTGGAGACGCCGGGGCACGACCCCGTCGCCGGAGTGGAGGGGACGCGATGAGCGACCAGCGCACCGTCCGGGACGCCTCAGCGCGTCCGATCGTGGACATCACCGACCTCGAGGTCGCCTTCGCGAGCGACCGCGGAGCCGTCCGCGCCGTCGCCGGCGTGAGCCTGCGCGTGGAGCGCGGCGAGGTCCTGGCGATCGTCGGCGAGTCCGGCAGCGGCAAGACCGTGACCGCGAAGACCATCCTCGGCCTCCTGCCCGAGACGGCCACCGCCTCCGGAGTGGTCCTGCTCTCGAAGAAGGACGGCAGCGCGGCGACCGACGTCGTCTCCGTGCCCAAGGCGCGCCTCCGGGAGCTGCGCGGCACCGACGTCGCCATGGTCTTCCAGGAGCCGGGCACCGCCCTCAACCCGGTCTTCACGGTCGGCTGGCAGATCGCGGAGGGGCTGCGCGCCCACGGCTCCGTCTCGAAGAAGGAGGCGCGGCGGCGCGCGATCGACGTCCTGCGCACCGTCGGCATCCCGGAGCCGGAGAAGCGGGTCGACTACTACCCGCACCAGTTCTCGGGCGGCCAGAAGCAGCGCGTCGTCATCGCGATGGCCCTGGTCCTGGACCCCGGTCTGATCGTCGCGGACGAGCCGACCACGGCCCTCGACGTGACCGTGCAGGCCGAGATCCTCGACCTGCTCCGCCGGTGCCGCGACGAGTTCGGCACCTCGATCGTGCTGATCACCCACAACATGGGCGTCGTCGCCGACCTGGCCGACCGCGTCGCCGTGATGTACCAGGGCGAGCTGGTCGAGGAGGCGACGGTCTCCGAGCTGTTCTCGGCGCCGAAGGCCGAGTACACCAGGAAGCTCCTCGCCGCCGTCCCGCACGTGGGCCAGGGCGTCGAGCGCGCCCGCGTCCGTGCCGTCGAGCGCGCCGAGGCCCCCGAGGCCGAGACGCTCGTCGCCGCCGAGGGCCTGCGGATCCAGTACCCCGGCCGGCTCGGCCGCCCCGGCTTCGTCGCGGTCGACGGCGTCTCGCTGCGCATCCGCGCGGGCGAGGTGCTCGGCCTCGTCGGCGAGAGCGGCTCGGGCAAGACGACCATCGGGCGCGCGATCGCGGGCCTGACGCCGGTGACCGGCGGGTCGCTGAAGGTCCTCGGCAAGGAGATGCGCGGCATCCGCGAGCGCGCCTTCCGGCCGGTCCGCGGCGACATCGGCTTCGTGTTCCAGGACCCGGCGTCGAGCTTCAACCCCCTGCTCACCATCGCCGAGTGCGTGGCCGAGCCGCTGATCGTGCACGGGCGGGCCGGCGACGCCGCCGGGGCGCGCTCGCGCGTCGACGAGCTCCTGGAGGCGGTGCAGCTGCCCCGCTCCTACGGCGACCGCTACCCGCACGAGCTCTCCGGCGGCCAGCGCCAGCGCGCCAGCCTCGCCCGGGCCCTCGCCCTGGAGCCGAAGCTGTTGATCGCCGACGAGCCGACCTCGGCGCTCGACGTGTCGGTGCAGGCCCGCGTACTCGAGCTCTTCGCCGAGCTGCAGCGCGAGTTCCGCTTCGCCTCGCTGTTCATCAGCCACGACCTCGCCGTGGTCGATCGGCTCGCCGACCGCATCGCGGTGCTCTACCGCGGCGAGTTGGTCGAGGAGGGGACGGGAGCCGAGGTGCTCGCCGCGCCGAAGCACCCCTACACGCAGCGACTGCTCGCCTCCCTGCCCGTGCCCGACCCGGTCGAGCAGGCCTCGCGGCGCGAGCTCCTGCGCAGCATCGTCGAGGCGGAGCGCCGGGCGTGAGCCGGACCGCCGGGGATCCGGCCCCCATCGTCGTCGACGACCTCAGCGTCGAGTACCCCCCGCGCGGCATCAGCCGCCGGTGGACGGCGCTGCGGGGAGTGAGCCTCCGGGTGGAGCCGGGGGAGGTGCTCGGGATCCTCGGCGGCAGCGGCTCGGGCAAGTCCACGCTCGCGCGCGTGCTCGGCGGCGACGGCCTCGGGCACGACGGCGGCCGCACGCGCCCCGTGATCATCGGAGGGGACGCGACGGTCGCGGGGCACCGCCTCCGCTCCCTCCCCGCCCGCGAGCTCAAGCGCTTCACCGTCGACGTCGCGCATCTCGCGCAGGACGCCGGCGCGACCCTGCGCCCCGAGCTGACCGTCTCGGAGCTGATCGCCGAGCCGATCTTCCTCCGCGACCGCCACTACGACCCGAAGGCCGCGGCGGTGCGGGTGGCGACGCTGCTCGACTCCGTGCACCTGCCGCTGTTCCTGCTGGACCGCTACCCCTACGAGCTCTCCAGCGGCCAGCGCCAGCGCGTGGCCGTGGCCCGCTCGCTCGTGCTCGGCCCGAAGGTGCTGATCGCCGACGAGCCGACCTCGGGCATCGACGCGACGGTGCGCGAGTCGATCGTCGACCTCCTCGCCGATCTGCGGCGCCGGGAGGGCTTCGCGGCCGTCGTGGTCAGTCACGACATCGACGTGCTGAGCCGGGCGACCGACCGGATCGCGGTGCTCGTCGGCGGCGAGGTCGTCGCCTACGGTCCGCTGCTGGACGTGCTGATCGAGGCCCGGCACCCCTACGTGCGCGAGCTCGGAGCGGCCTTCGCCGAGTACGAGCGCTTCGACGCCTCCCGGGCGCAGCGCGTCGAGGCGGCCGACCAGTGACCGTACCGCGCGTCGCGGTGCTCCCGCGGCCGAAGCCGGTGTTCGCCGAGGCGGTCGAGTCGGGCGGGGGAGTGGTCGTCGGACTCGACGAGAGCCCGGACGCGCTGCTCTGGCTGTCCTACGGCCGCACCGACGAGCTGGCCGCGGTGCTGGAGGAGCACCCGACGATCCGCTGGGTGCAGCTGCCCTGGGCCGGCGTCGACGTCTTCGCACCCGTGCTCGCTGCGTCCCGCGCGGACGTCGTCTGGACCAGCGCCAAGGGCGCCTATGCGGAGCCGGTGGCGGAGCACGCGCTCGCGCTGGTGCTCGCCCTCCTGCGCTCGCTGCCGGAGCGGGCGCGCGCTGAGTCGTGGGGGCCGAAGAAGGCGGTCACGCTGCACCGCGCCTCCGTGGTGATCGTCGGAGCGGGAGGGATCGCTCGCGAGCTCCTGCGGCTGCTCGCCGTCTTCGACTGCCGGGTGACGATCGTCCGACGCGGAGACGAGCCGGTGGAGGGCGCCGCCCGCACCCTGCCGGCGTCGCGGCTCGCCGAGGCCGCGGCGGACGCCGACGTGCTGGTCCTGGCCGCCGCCGCCACCGCGGGCACGGAGCGGATGGTCGACGCGGGTCTGCTCGCGCGGCTCCCCGCCCGCGCCGTGCTCGTCAACGTCGCGCGGGGAAGCCTCGTCGACACGGACGCGCTCGTCGCCGCCCTCGCCGAGGGCCGTCTCGCGGGTGCCGCGCTCGACGTGACGGACCCCGAGCCGCTGCCCGACGGGCATCCGCTGTGGAGCGAGCCCCGGTGCCTGATCACGCCCCACAGCGCGGACACCCCCGAGATCACCGCGCCGCTCCTGGCCGAGCGCGTGCGCGCCAACGTGGCCGCCTGTGCCGCCGGCGAGCCGTTCGTCGGCCGTGTCGACCCGGGCTCCGGCTACTGAGTGCGCGCCCGATTTTGCGTTCGCGGAGAGTTTGCTAAAGTAGTACCGCGCTGATCGCCTCCGGGTGGTCGGATGATCCTCGATAGCTCAATTGGCAGAGCAATCGGCTGTTAACCGGTAGGTTCTTGGTTCGAGTCCAAGTCGGGGAGCGAAGGGTCCGGGACTCCACTCTCGGGCCCTTTTTTCGTGCCCGCGAGCGGTCGCCCTCGAGGGCCCATGCGCTCGGACCGACGATGGGAGGCGCGATGCGAGACGACGTGCTCGCCCTCCTGCGCCGTCGTCCCGACGTCGAGGCGCCGGATCTCGTCGCCGTCGACGCCAGCGACCGCCTGCTGCTCGACCTCGCCGCCGACCGCGGCCGCATCGCCGTGATCGGGGACGCCTACGGGGCGCTGAGCCTCGGCCTCGCCGCAGACGGCCGTGACGTGCGCGTCGTGCAGGACTCGATCACCGCCGAGCGCGCTCTGGCGAAGAACCTCGAGACGGTGCGCGCGTCGGGCGTCGACCTCGCGCCGATCGAGATCGTCGACTCCGTCGCCGAGGCCGTCCGCGACGCCGACACGGTCCTCCTGCGCCTGCCGCGATCGCTCGACGCCCTGGCCGCCGTCGCCGCCGAGACCGCTCTCGCGGATCCGGCGGCGACCCTGATCGGCGCCGGCCGGATCAAGCACATGACCCGCACGATGAACGACGTGCTCGCCGCGCGCTACGAGCGGATCGACGTCTCCCTCGCCCGTCAGAAGTCGCGCGCCCTGCTCGCGAGCGGCGCCCTCCCCGACCAGCCGCCCGTGCCCGGGCCCGAGCGGCGCCGTCTGGTCGAGCTCGACCTCGAGGTCGTGGCGCTGCCGGGAGCCTTCGCCGGGGCGCGCCTGGACCTCGGCACCCGCGCCCTGCTCGCCGCCCTCGACCTCGACTCCCTCCCCGCGGGCACCGCCCTCGACCTGGGCTGCGGAACCGGCGTGCTCGCCGCCGTCGTGGCCCGGGCCCGCCCCGACCTCGCCGTGACCGCGACGGACACCTCGCGTGCCGCGGTCGAGTCCGCCCGGGCGACCTCGGCGGCCAACGAGCTGCCCGTCCGCGTCCTCCGCGACGACAACGCCTCGACGCTGGAGCCGTCCTCGGTCGACGTCGTGCTCTGCAATCCGCCGTTCCACTCCGACGGAGCCGTCACCGACCTCGTCGCCCGGCGCATGCTCCGTGCGGCCGGCCGCGTGCTGCGCCCCGGAGGCGTGCTGTGGACGGTCTTCAACTCCCACCTCGCGCACCCGGCCGAGCTGCGCCGGGCGGTCGGGCCGACCTCGGTGGTGGCCCGCGACCGCCGCTTCACCGTCACCCGCTCCGTGCGCTCCGACGGCTGAGTCCGGCTCCGCAACCCCCTCCGCGGCCTCAGGTCCGCTGTCCGCGGCGCGGGTACGATCTCTCTCCGGCGCCCCTGTGCCGAACCCGTCCCGTCCCCCCGGAGGCCGTCGTGCTCGAAGTCGTCCTCGTCCTCGCCCTGATCGCCCTGGTCGCGGTCGTCGTGCTGTGGCGCCGCGCCGTCGGCGCCGAGCGCCGTGCCGCCGCGAGCCGTGCGGAGGAGGCGGCGCGCGTCGTCCGCCTCGAGCTGGCGGTCGGCGAGCAGGAGGCGAGACTCCGCATCGTCGGCGAGCTCGAGCAGCTCGCGGTCCGCAGCGCCGCGCACGTCGTCGAGGAGGCCGAGAGCGTCCGGCTCACGATCGACCGCGACCCCGCCGCAGCCGCGCGGTCGGCGCAGCGTGCCGTGCGGGCGGCCGAGGCCTCGCTGGCGCAGCTGCGCCGCATCGCGACCATCGCCTCCGTCGATCCGGGGGAGCTGCCGCGCACCGGCGGATCCGCCCCTCTGATCGAGGGTGCCCGCGAGCGCGGCCTGAGCGTCCGCGAGGAGTCGTTCGGCGAGCCGTTCCCGCTGCAGGACGGCGCCGAGGTGGCCGTGCTCCGGGTGCTCGAGTACGCCTTCGACTCGGCGCTGGAGACCGGCGGCGCGGGGACCGAGGTCCGCATCAGCTCCCGGTGGACGACCACGGGCCTGCGGGTGGAGGTCGACGACGACCGCGAGCAGCACGGCGCGGCGGAGCAGGACGCCAGCGCTCTCGAGGCGGACCTGCGCTCGCTCACCGAGCGCATCGACAGCCCCGCGCTCGCCGAGCTGCGCGAGCGCGCCGCCCTCTTCGGCGGCGACGTGACCGAGAAGCGGACGCCCGGCGTCGGCCGGAGCGTCACCGCCTCGTTCCCCGCGATCCGCCACCACAACGGCGTGCACGGGGTCGACCTGTCAGGGTTCCCCGGCTAGTCCGACAGGGCCCGCTCCGCGGAACGCACCTCCTCGGGAAGCCGATCGCGAGCAGTGAGGCCGCCCGCCCGCCGCCCGAGTCCGCAGGAGTTGTCTCACTCGCGCTCGAGTGCGACGACTCCTGCGTTCTCGCGGCCCGAGTCAGTCCTCGAGGTGCTCCACGCCGGGCAGCCACGAGACGCCGGGTCCGCCCCAGCCGCGCTTGCGGGTGATCTTCGCGACCGGCTTGTGGTAGTCGTGCTCGAGGCGGTCGATGTAGAGCACGCCGTCGAGGTGGTCGAACTCGTGCTGGAACACGCGGGCGAACCAGCCGTCCGCGACGATCTCGAACGGCTCCTGCTCGAGGTCGACCGCGCGGAGGATCGCGCGCTCGGAGCGGCGGAGCGGGAAGCGCTCGCCGGGGAAGGACAGGCACCCCTCCGACTCCGTGTCCTCGTCCGCCTCGCCGAGCGGGGTCGGCGTGACGTACAGCTCGGGGTTGATCGCGACGCCGCGGCGGGGGGTGCCGTCGTCGTCGGCGTAGTCGTAGACGAACAGGCGCAGCGGGACGCCGACCTGCGGGCCGGCGAGGCCGACTCCGGGGGCGGTGTCCATCGTCTCGAACATGTCGGCGACGAGGGTGCGCAGCGCGTCGTCGAACTCGATGACGGGGGCGGCGAGGCGCTCGGCGAACTTCGCGGCTCCGTTCACGTCGGGGGCGAAGGTGTCGCAGCCGATCACGACAGTCAGCGGTCGG